>CAZYSE010000020.1:0-16996 GCA_964650085.1 uncultured Candidatus Saccharibacteria bacterium
TGTGCTGAAGTTTGTAATCCAAACGCAAGTGCATTGTTAACTCCTGGAGTTGCAGTACCCGCAAATGTTCCTGTTCCAAAAGCAGTAGAAGAAATGGAATCGGTTCCAACCTCTGTACTTAATCCAAATGCCAAAGAATTAGTTCCATTTGCAAGAGTTTGAAAACCAAATGCAGTAGATCCTTGTCCAGCAGCTGAGGTGTCTTCTCCCCAAGCTGTAGATTGATCCCCGTTTGCAATGTTATTCAATCCAAATGCTGTAGAGTTAGTTCCTTGTGCATCATTTTGAGTACCAAAAGCTGTAGATACGCTTCCTGAGGCTATAGTTGAGAACCCGAATGCTGTAGAGTCAGTATCTTGAGCTTGTGTGCCTGTACCCCAAGCTGAGGAGTTCTGACCTGTAGCTTGAGTCTGTTGCCCCCAAGCGAATGAGGCTAATCCTGAAGCTACTGTATCCAATCCAAAAGCAGTTGAATAGTCACCTACATTACCATTATCCCATTGTCCTGTTGTTGCCGTTCCAGCTCTGAAAGCAGATCGACCTGGCGCCCAGTACATTCTAGTAGTAGATAAATAGACAGGTGGAGCTGAGTCCCCGTTGAAATTTCCCTCGAATAATACATTGCTCATATCGCCTGCACTCATAACGTGAAGTTTCTCTTGAGGAGTGTCTACGCCAATTCCAAAGTTTCCAATACCAGACCAACCTATATTATTACCATTCAATGGTACTTCAGTATTGAATAGTAGTGAAGCGTTTGTTGCTTCTGGACTACCCACAGCTCCACCTAATCTTATTCTGTCCGCAACTGGGTCTACTTGCAAACCGTTATCTGCAAGTGCAGAAATTGTACTGCCTGTTATGTCTATACCATCTCCACCTACAAGACTTCCTCCACCAAAACAAGAGAACCACGCCCCATTGTTTTCTGAACACTGAAATGTGTTTGAAAGAGTATCAAAATACATAGATCCAGCGCCAAAAGGTGAAACTGCTGGTGCAAATCCACCGTACAAAGTCATCTTTGCGTCCCAGCCTACCGAGAATGCATTATTTCTAGCAAAGTCACTTGTTCCATTACCTATTATAAATGCGTGATCGGATTGATCAAAGGCAAGTGAGTTACCTGAAACTGTATTAAAACGACCAATTGTGGTCTGAGCAAATCCTTGTGCTTCAGTACTTTCTCCAAATGCTACGGCTCTCTCTCCTGATGCAGTAGCTCCATCTCCCATTGCAATAGATACAGTTCCTCCAGCTGTTACTTGTGAACCCATTGCAATAGAGGAGAAGCCATTTGCTGTAGCTCCGTTACCGAACGCTGTAGCAAAGTTAGAGTTTGCTTGAACTACATTACCATAAGCAAATGAGCTATCGCCAGTTGCTTGCGAATTATTACCACCAACAAAAGATCCAGTGCCTGATGATATGTTTTGCAGTCCAAAAGCTACCGACATTGTGCCGTTAGCCTGTGCATTTTGACCAAAGGCAAATGCCTCTCGCTGCGAAGCAGTAGAAGTAAATCCACCTGCAAATGAATTCTGACCAGATGCGATAGTTCCTTCACCTAAAGCTATAGCTCCATCACCTTGTGCTGAAGTCCCCACTCCTAGAGAGGTTGCGTATGCTCCAAATGCACTAGTTGTATTACCAAAAGAAGTAGATCCAATTCCTGTTGCATTATTATTGTTTCCAAATGCAGTAGCATAGTCTGCAGATACATCGTTTGAGAAGCCCCAAACTCCAGCCGAACTTGCATTAAAATTAATATTATTCATATTTCCAGCACCAAAGTTTGTAGAACCCTGAATGTTGTTTCCTGAACCTCCTACTAGTGAATAAAATGCTGGAACAGTATTACTCGATCCCGATACAAGGGAAGCCTGACCTGTAACTTGATTAGCTTGTCCAAAAACTGCAGAATCGTCTGCACCAAAAATTTGATGGCTTTGTCCTCCAGCTACTATTCTTGCTCCTGCTGCCATTTGATTAAATCCGAAAATGGCGCCATCATTCACTCCAATATTATTGTTATTAGATCCACCAAGAATAGTATTTACCCCAAATGGCATTAAAGTATTAGAGGCTCCAAATACAATTGAATTCTGTCCCCCATTAGTATTCGTATTTCCAGTTGTTATAGAATCTGTACCAGTAATTGAATTACCTTGGCCAATTCCTAAAGACCTGTTTGAGCCTGTCATTGTGTTACCTTGTCCTGAAAGTATAGAGTTAACAGACGTTTGACTTTGGTTTAAATTACCACCGACTAAAGTGCTGTCGCTTCCCATATCAATATTGTTTGATGAGCCATAGACTATAGAAGAGATACTTCCAGTTATATTGTCTGTTCCTGCAGCCACAGAGAATGGTCCGTTGGCTTGGGTATTATTTCCAAAAGACGTTGCACCGAATGATGTTGCCTGCGTATTTTGACCAAATGCTAAAGAGTTATTTCCAGAAGCAGTGTTACCTTGTCCAAACGAGGTTGAGTATTCTCCTTGTGCTGTAGTATTTTGACCAAATGCAGTTGCTCCTGTACCTGAAGAAATATTATTGTTCCCGAAAGCAGTACCATAAGAATTAACAACCTCATTACTGAAGCCCCATGTCGCAGCGTTTTCAGATCCCATCATTATTTGGTTTTGTTGACCGGCTGCAAAATGTTGCAATCCGCTCACCTGATTCATCATTCCACCAACAAGACTAAAGTTGGAGAAGTTTTGATTGGCTTGACCACCTGTAATCGATCCTTGATTTTGGACTTGATTTCCTTGTCCAAAAACTGCTACATCGTTCGAAAAGTTAACTTGATTAAATTGTCCTCCAACTACCACTCTCTGACCACTTACTGTTTGAGTAACTCCAAATACTGCTGAGTTTTCTGCGTCTACATTATTGTTTCCCTGACCACCAATTATAGAATTGTTGGTGGTTGGTACAGTTGTGTTGTTTTGACCAAAAACAATTCCTCTTTGGCCAGTACTTGTATTAGCTTCTCCTATAGTAAATGAAGTGGCGCCAGTTACAGTGTTTCCAACTCCTGCTACTATTGCTGCAGATGCTCCATTAAGGTTATTGCTTTGCCCAAACAGTGCTGAGTTGGAAGAGGCTCCTATTGCAACATTTGTATTACCTCCTGCAATTGTATTTTCACTAGACATATCTACTGCACTGCTTTGACCAAACGCTATTGAATTTGTTCCAAAAGCAAAAGTTCCATTTCCAGCAGCAATTGAATTCATACCATTTGCTTGAGTATTTTGACCAAAGGCAGTAGCACCTTGATTAGTTGCTTGAGTATTAAAGCCGAATGCCGCAGAGTTTATTCCACTAGCTGTTGTATTAACTCCAAAAGCTGAAGCACCCGCAGCAGTTGCTGAAGTGCTCTGTCCAAACGCAGAAGAATTTGCTCCAGAAGCTGTAGTATCTAATCCAAAAGCTGCTGAGTTATCACCAACATTGAAGTTGTCCCACTGACCCAGTGTAGCGGTTCCAGCTCTAAATGCTCCTCTACCAGGAGCCCAGTACATTCTAGTTGTAGATGAGAAAACAGTTGGAGTCGGCATACCATTTAGTGTGCCTTCAAATAATACATTGCTTGGGTCGCCTGCACTCATAACATGCAGCTTTTCTTGTGGTGCAGCAACTCCAATTCCAAAATTTCCTACACCAGACCATCCTATACTATTTCCATTAAGTGGTACTTCAGTATTGAACAGCAACGCAGCATTTGTCGCTTCTGGGCTACCTACAGCTCCTCCTAGTCTAATTCTGTCTGCTAGTGGATCTACTTGTAAGCCATTATCTGCAAGTACATCGAATATTGGATCTGTTGGTGTACCTGTATCTGTTAGCCCTGCACCCGCAGTGATTGTTAACAAACCACTTGCTCCCACTCTTCCGATTGCGTGCCAGTTTGCCCCATCTGATATTAATGTTACAGCGTCCATATTCTCTAACGAATACGGTCCTGCAACTCCATCAATAGTTTCAAATCCAAGAGGATTTACGCCAGAAGTTGAACCCGAAGCGTTCTTTATAGTATAAAGTCGACCCGCAATACCACCTGCCGATGGTAAATTTGCACTGACTGCAGGTCCAGTTAATACTACAGTTTGATTCAATTCGTCTAAGTTTATGCTAGCGCCACCTGAATTCTCGAAGTTAACTGAGAAACTTCCGTTAGAACTTAATGTTGAATGTGGAATAAAATTGTTAAATCCTACACCCAATCTATTGTTTAAAGTATCCACAGAGAGTGTAGTAGAGGTATCATCAGATCTTCTCACCTGGAAAGCATCTGTCCGATCTACGCTGTTAGAAACAAATATAGGTCTAGAGTTTGCTGGATCGGTAATACCTATTTGGTAGTCGGTAACTGGGATTCCAGGATCTGAGAACATAAGAGCGATAGGGTCGATAACTCCTGTAACACGAAGGTCACCAATTATTTCCAGAGCTTTAGAGCCAGTCAAAACTCCACTATCAAAGGTAGGTAAGAATCCGTTATTTGTAATAGTAGTATCGTGGAGCAGAGTACCTCCCCATTCGATAAAGTTACCAGCAAAACTTAAACCATTTTGTATTTGAGCATCAAGAATTGGGTCTGTTAATGTTCCAGAATTTGTTAATCCAAGACCAGCTGTTACTGAATTTACTCCACCTCCAAAACAATCAAAATATGCTCCGTTGTTTTCTGAGCATAAGAATTCGTTTGCTGTTGAATCAAAGTATATTCTTCCTTGTCCCAACTGCGAAATAGCAGGTGCTGCCATTCCCCTCATTGTCATCGCACCCGATATATCAACTCTACTAGTAGGGTTAGTATTTCCAAATCCCATTTCGCCAGAATTTAACATAGTTATTACATCTGTAGCGTTTGGTCCTATCATTAATGAATCTGCAACCGCATTATTTACAGCATTTCCGAAGGAATATGTATTACTTGCGCTGGAGATAATGTTACGACCAAAAGCGTATTGATTGTTAAAACCTAAAGTAGAAGTATTACCTGTTCCAAAAAGAGAAGACTGACTTCCAGAAGCAGTGTTACTTCTTCCAAATAAATTGTTTTCACCAACAGCTCCTATGCTTGTATTACTCCAACCTACAGATACAGTATCGAAGGCATCAATTGTGTTGTTAAAACCAAACACTTGTGAGTTCACACCTGTTCCACCAATTGTGTTGGACATTCCATAAGCTTGAGATCTAAAAGCTCCCGCGGCAGATAGCCAACCTACTGCAGTAGAAAAGTTTCCGCTTGCAGTTGCACTATCTCCTATTGCTACAGCATTAGCTCCAGAGGCAGACGGTGCTACACCAGGGGCGTTTGGAGATTCGTCGTAATACTGCAATGATTCTTCTACACAAACCCAGTTAGCTCCATCGTATTCATAAACTTCTCCGGTTCCACAGGCGTTTAGCGAAACCGCAAATGCTGGTCCAACATTGCTAACGTTAATTGGTGCGGTCCCAGCTATTGTAATTGCCCCATCCTCACCATTTATTGAGGTAACAGCAGTAGTTAAGAATGTTTGCCAACCTAAGATAGATGTTCCATCAGTAACTAACGCTTGGTTAAGAGTTCCATCCGTAGCTGGAAGAGTCCATGAAAAGCTAGCAGGGACTGCTACAGGAGCTTGGAAACCTACATAGTTAGTTGTTGTTGAATCATACCAACCCAAAGCGCCGCCAGATCTTATAAATACATTACCATCTATATCCAAAATGCCCAGTGTTGGGTTATGCGATCCAATTCCCACAGTACCTATTGCTGCATTTATTGATAATGCTCTTGTTCCATCTGCAAGAATTTCATAGTCTTGCGTGTCCAAAGTTCCAGTTGTTGCTGTTGTTCCGAATGTGTTTCCACCTTGACAGAAAAATTCACCAGATGGATCGCAAGGTAAATTAGCAAGGGACTGTAATACAACTGCACCACCACCATCAAAACCCATTATATTACTTATTGTACCTGCAGGTACTGCTTGAGTTGCAGCAATACCATTAACAGTTGATACAAAACCACCTGCTTGGGTAATTACGAAAGAATTTGAATTGATAATATCATCCGCAGATGCAACTCCATTGACAGTTGAGGTCATAGTGTTGCCTGCCGAAACTAAAGTGTTGGTTGTATTGTTGGCAAGAATAGCTGCAACTGTTTGGTTAACCGCCGCCCCCCCTACATCAAAGCCAAGAACACTAGTCACAACACCAGCGGGCAAGGCTTGAGTATCTGAAACTCCATTAACAGCTGTAGTGAAGCCTGTTCCTAAATCTAAGTTGAAGTTGATCGAGTTTATTATATCTGCTGTATCCGAAACTCCATTAACAGTAGACGTCATCACATTTCCTAGCGAATCAAGTACATTTGTAGTATTAGAAGAAAGGACACTTGCGACAGTTTCAAATGTTGGAGTCCCACCTACGCTGTATCCTAAAATGTTTGTAAGCACTCCAGCACCCGGAGTCACATTTGCAGCAACACCGTTAACTGTAGTTGTTACTCCTGTTCCTTGCGTCCATGTTATCGCATTTGTAGTATTTCCACTTAAAATTGAGGCAACCGTTTCGTTTACCGCTGCGCCCCCTGCATCAAATCCGAAGACATTTGATATTGTACCTGCTGGGATAGCTTGAGCTGATGAAACTCCATTCACATTGGAGACAAATCCAGATGCTAAAGTTGCTGTAAACGAATTCGAGTTAATGATATCGTCAAAGCTTGCAACTCCATTTACTGTACTAGTAGCAACGTTTCCCGCTGTTGAAAATATATTCGTCGTTGCCGAAGCTAAAATAGATGTTGGAGTTTGGAAAGCAGGATTGCCTCCTACATCAAAACCAAGAATCTGAGTTAAAACTCCACCTGCCAAAGGCTCATTAGAAGCAACGCCGTTAACTGTAGAAGTGAATCCAGTTGCCTGATCTAAATTGAATGCATTTGTTAATGGAATAGCTACAGTATCTGTACAAGCCCAACTAACCCCGTCAAACATGTACACTTCGTTTAAAGCACATGCAGTTAGTCCATATGTGATTGTATTTGCTGCCGTATTTACTGAAATTGGTCCAGTTGCATTCATCGTAACTGCTGGACCCGCTTCACCATTTATTGAGGTTATACCTGCTCCTAAGGCTGCTGGTAAACATTGAAATGCTGCTCCGTCCCAGGAAAGCCTTTCGCTAGCTAGACATGTCGGGGCATTTACAGCTAAAGTTCCCGAGTTTGTTATTGGTCCACCTGTTAACCCCGCGCCTGAGTTAATTTGTACTACCCCAGAAGGTAAGTTAACTGTGTTTCCATTTGAAATTGTAAGATTGTAGCCCACCAAACCTAAAGTTTGACTATCGCTATCTAACCCGCCTGTACCTTGAAGATCTGGCAAGCAAACAAAATCTGTTCCTGTCCAAGATAGCTTTTCGTCATAATCGCATGTAGGTGAGTTTACAGCAAAAATATTTGAATTGAGATTTAATCCATCTCCAGAATTATATGTATTTGCATTGCCTCCAGACTCTGTAGAACATTCCCAATTTGATGTAAAGTCGCTCCATCTAAGTATTTCGCCCGAACTACAGACTTTATTAAAACTTACAGTGTAACCATTATTAACCTGATTCACTGTAATTAGATCGCTACCAAGTACTGGAGAGTCTGCGCCAGTTTGAACAGAGGTTGTACCACCTGTAAAGCCACCCCAACCCAAAAGAAGAATTAATATAATTACTAAAACCAAAGTAACTACGTACCAATTTCGAAGGAACTTTAAGCGGCCCAAGGACACTAATTCGTGCAAGACAAACTTAGAAGTTTTTTTGTTTTTTACAGCAACATCATCTGAATGGTCCATTTAACCAGAGTAAAAACAATAATAGTGCAATTATTATGTTTAATAGAACTATAGCAAGTTTCCAACCTTTAGACTCTGTTCTTTCAACTTCTATATTAACCTTCTCATCAGGTTTCTTGTCCGAATCTTTGTCTGTAAGTATTATCTCTTGCATATTCTTTGAAATCTATATTAAAGAATATACAAAAATTTAAATGAAATCAAGTATTTTACAGATCTGCTTTAATGGCGCTTAGCACTTTGGAATCCGAGCTCAGGTCTTCAATAAATAGAACTTTTGATAAATTTATATCCATTCGGTCAGTTGGGCCGTGTAACTCGTCCCCAAGTTTGATTAAGTTTATGTCCGAAGTGGATGCATCGGAACTGTTTGAAAGGTAATATACGTTTTTGAGTACAACGAAGTTACTATCTGAGGAGCCTTTATCTATTCTACCGAAGTACACCTGTCCGTTTTCTAGAAAAACTGCTTGATAATCTGCTTCAATTTTTAAGTTGAGAGGAGAAGTACTAGATCTGGTAAATAATAAGAAAATCCCTAGAATTAATGCCGTTGTGGCAATTGATATTGCAATGTAGACTTTGGAGTTATCGACTTTCACTTCCTTCCTTGCCTCTGGTTTTGTATTTAGACTAAGCATTTTTATTATTTAACTTAGTTTAATATACCAGTAAACGACCTATTTTAAAACATTGTGAAGACATCGTTAAGCTTTAGAATGATTTGTGATGGATCGTCTGAGTCTTTTCCAGCTACGAACACAACTCGTCCTACTAATTGATTAATGGAAGCGAACAGTTGTTGGAAGTTAGCATAGTCATCCTCTTGCTGCGCGTCAGATTTAATTACAATATGGTCAGATACGAGTCCGGAAGAATGATCTTGTAGACGTGCACTTGGATTGCAGCTAAGGTGAAGATTTGCTAATAGATTCTGAAGGGGGATAGCCATAGTTGTAGATAGTTTTTGTAAAACAAAAGCTCGATTGCTTCTATTTGCGAAAATTGATTTACTTGGAGTCCTTCCTCCAAAAGGTTCAAACAAAACAAACATGACGTAATCCTTATTTTCATTAATACTTACTTCACAAATACAAACTCTCAGTGAACGTAACTGCTTATCTATTTGAATCTGCATTGTTGGTACAAAATACTCAAGAAACGTAGCCGTGTAAAAAGTTTCCCTTACAAGCTCTAGAGTGTCACCACTTAAGTCTCTAGGCTGCCTTTGTTTAAAACAAATTTGCATCAATGCTTTTTTTCGATGTATTTCAACACTTGAGTTACTGGTATTGTAGCTAAAACTGGTAGCTAAAGTATGCGCTCTTTTTGGCAGATCTAGCATATCAAGAAAGCTTTTGTTGTGTTGTTGTGAATCTTCGGTTGATGTTGCCATAGCTTGGAGATTATAAGCTACGGGTTGCCATTCTGAAAAGGCAATAAAAAAACCTGAAGCAGAGTGAACTTACTTCAGGGTTTCTATTTGCATAGTAAAGCTTTAGTTTATACTTGTTGAGTATGAACCGCTAGAAACTATAGCGTTTGTAGATGGTCTATAGATAATTATTAACGATTTGCTTGCATATGTTCCTACTACATCTCCAGTTTGAAGGTTAGAGTAGAATGCAGCAGATCCGCTACTTTGTCTAAATAAATCTGCATCAGTTACCAAAGAAACTTGTGGAACTTCAGTCTCATCCTGTGCAATCAAGCCAGCTTCTTTCGATTTTGCAACAAACTGATTAAGAATTGCTTCTTGAGACTTTTGTAATAGAGTGGTTGGGTTATCTCCATCGTAAATAATTCTGTCTTCACCGCCTCTGTAAATTACTAATTTTGTTGAATATGCCATTACATAGTCACCGTTTTGAGCATCTTTGTATACAACTGCATTGGCTTCACTTTGAGATTTTAGATCATCAACGCTTGGCAAGCTTCCGTCTCCAATCACTGCCATTACAGGAATTTCTGTTGGTGGAACTTGAGTTAAACTTCCAACTCTATTAATGACTTGTACAGCGTTAAACTGGCTAAGCAAATTTATCGGATTTACAATCACATACAAAACAACTAATTGAAGTATTACAATCAGTGCCAATAAAAATTTTGTATTATATATTCCTTTGAGCATTGATAATCCACCTCTTGCTGCTCCGCCATTTGACGATACACTAGAAGTTGGTCTTACAGCAGGTGCTGAAGATTTGTCTAGGTTTAGTTTTACTGATCTTCCGTTCATAAAAAAATTATTAATTGCTCATAGTAAACTATGAGTTGGAATTGCTTTTACAAAGCTATCCAGTTAAATAAAATATCTGAAGTTGATATTGGTTCTACAACAATATCAAAACCATTTTGATCTACGTTTTGTACTCCATAGTATACAGTATTTATTCCGACAGGTGTAATAGTTACCGAAGGAATTTTAGTTAATGGAGTAGAGAAGTTTACGTGAATTGAATTGTTCCCTGCTGCAACTGTAGCATTTCCACTTAGTGCTACAGGAATTGTTTCTATCAAGTTTTCTAAGTCTAAGATTCTCTGATTTATTTCTGTTATATCAAAAGAATTTGTTGCTAGTGAATCTACATCATTTTTTATGTTTGTAAGTACTAAGTTTAAATCGGCTGCCATAGATTGTAACGAAGTTACATCTGTTCCGTCTAACTGTGTTCTTAATTGATCAATCTCTGCTTGAATTCTGATATTATCTTCATTCAATTCTTGTATTGCTTTTACTAAGTATGGGGTGAAACCGTTTACTTTTATTTGAAGGAATCCATCTGCACCAACTTTAACTAAATCTGGAACAATAGATTGAACTTCTTGAGCTATAAATCCTAACTTCAATTCGTTCGTAGGATCGTTGTTCATATAGTAATTTCGCACCTGCAATTGCGAAATTGTGTCTAAAGCCGAAGTAGAGTAGTCAGTAATAGTATTTTTCAATCTCGAGTCCGATGTACATCCAAATGAACCGAAGGCCCCATCTGGAGCTACTGTACAGGTTCCTGAACTGTTTTCGAATGTAGCTACTGTCGATAAAGCAGGATCTAGGAAGTCTCCAACATGTAACTGACTTGTAGGAGATACATTATGTATACCGACGTTTCCGTTTATTCCGTTAACAAACACATGTACCGTATTGTTTGTACCTAATGTTAATGGATATGTTGCCATTGTATTTACATTAAATGATTCAGTTCCTCCAAGCGTTCCATTTAGTGTAGAGTTTGCTTGAATAAAACCAATTCCGGCATTGTTATTTGAGAACATCATCGATGAAGCAGCGTTTAATCCTGAATTGTTGTTTCTAAATTCGACAAACCCCTGCGCGTCTACGTCTTGCTCTACAACAAACATGTAATTTGGACCATTTGTTCCAATTCCTACATTTCCATTATTTGCAATTCGCATTCTTTCTTGTCCGTTTGTAAAGAATACTGTAGAGAATGCAGCAGAACCAAGTGTTAAGCCGCCAGCGGAATCAATAGTTATGTCGTTATTAGTAGTTATAAGGGATGCGTAATCTCTTGCGTTTAAAAACAAGTTTCCTGCAAGTGTATTTACTGAAAGATCTCCGTTAGAATTAAGTTCGTTATTTGTTGTGCCCGTAAAGTCTAACATGCTACGGCCAACGTCTGTCCACAAATTAAACCCTGCCGATGTGGCGTTGTCGTGAATATTTAGAGCGACTACAGGTCCACCAGTTACAGTTTGAATTCTAACGGCACCTGAATCTGCTAAAATTGTTCTTCCAGCACCTGGTCCTCCATAATCGTATGAATCATCCAAAGTTCCACCGCCAATTCCTAACCATCCATTCGTTGAAAAATCCTGTGTCTTCACATACAAATGTTCTCTATTTGTTACACCATCAATTCTAAAAAACAAACTTCCGCTATTTGCCAAATGAACACCCTCTGGGTCTCCAATTCCAACTAGCTGATCTATGGTATTGGCACCTGTTCCAGATAACCTGAGTGTTCCTGGTCCAGATGTATTTGTAACATTCATTATTGAAGAACCTGCACTAGATCCTATTACAAATGTATTGACACCTTGTTGTCTGAATATCGTACCAGTATCGTTAGAAAGCAATATCTCATCGGTTCCTCCTTGGTATGTAAGGTTAGCAAAGTTAGTATTAGGCATGTCTAGAAATCTTATTCCACCACCGTTTGGTGAAGTAATTAATTCAAAACCCGAGCCATTAGTATTGTACCCTTGAATAATGTTTTGATTACTCACAATATTTTGAGTTGACACAAGTAGAGCTTCATTTACACCATTAATTTCTACAGCTCCAGAATCAACAGTTATTATTCTACCTGCACCGGGTCCACCAAAATCGTATGCATCATCTAAAGTTCCTCCTGCTCCAGCACCGAGAGCCACCCACCCATTAACACTTGCATCTGTTGTTTTTACGTATAGTTGTTGACTGCCTCCAATTCCATCCATTCGAAAGAATACACTTCCGCTATTCGCAAGGATGCCTCCTTCTGGATCTCCCGTACCAATTAACTGATCTACAAAAGCAGCACCTCCTGTAGTTCCTAATCTTAAAATCGTAGGATAAAATGGCCCATTACTATTAATGGTTAATACAGGATCGTTCGGCAAGCCAGCTGTGGACTGTATTATTGTACTATTCCCTGTCATTCTAAAAACGTTATTAGCTTGATTAGTTATAGAGAAGTTATCAAAAGAACCATCGTATACAGTTCGAGCGACGTTAGCTCCAAAACTATCAGAGAACCATAGACCACCTCCGTTTACGTAGGTTTGCAAAGCAAATCCAGATCCATTTGGGTTTGAAGCGGTAAATATATCCTGGTTACTGAAATTGTTTTGAGTAGAAGCAAAGATTGCGCTTCCCGTTGCATTTAACTCCACCACACCAGAATCTACATCTATAATCCTACCCGCACCTGGTCCACCAAAATCATATGCGTCGTCTAATGTTCCGCCTCCACCACCTCCTGCTCCCAATGCAACCCAACCAGTATTTAATCCTATTCCTGTTGTTTTTACGTAGAGCTGTTCACTCGCTCCAGATCCATCTGTTCTATGATATGTACTTCCACTATATGCAAATACTGAGTTTTCTGGTGTGCCAATTCCTGAGTATACCTCTGTTGTTCCGCCATTGTTATTGAATCTAAGAAAAGCATTTTGTGTTTGACTAGCATTTGTATACTCCATTATCGGGTTATTTTGTAATGAATTGCTCACATATTGCATGTTGCTTCCTTGATTGACCATATTCCATCCAGCACCAGTAAGACCATTTCTTAAAGAAAAATTATCTAGTATTCCCTGGAATGACATATCGTAATAATTTGCTCCACCATTGAATAGCTCAGATGCAAAAGTTAATCTCACACCATCCGAATCATCTCTAATCAAAAATGAATTGTTTGTACCTCCAGTCTGTGTGTAGAAGAGGGTATCAGAAAATGCTCCAGCAGCAGACAGAAAACCGGGCCCCGAAGAAGTAATCCTAAGTCCCTGAGTATCTACTAATAAGTCGTTACCAGCAGCTGGTCCGCCAAAATTGTAAGCGTCTTGTAAAGTACCCCCACCTGGTCCACCAACAGCTAACTGAACCCAACCTGTGTTAGTTCCAGAACCAGTTTCCTTAGCCCAAATTGGTGGTTGACCAGAGCCGGAAACATCAAAGTATAAACTACCCATGAATCCGTCAACTACTCCGTTTGGATCTCCTGCTCCCACATTTTGTGTCATGCTACCAAAACCATTTGCTAAAGAGATAACACCGTAAGGATTAGTAGCATCGAAGTTCTGGATAAACACGGAGCCCGTTGTTGAGGACTGTGCGGCTCCATTCATATTGATTTGCTGCGTGGCAAACAACCCTAAGCTTGATGCCGGGCCACTTGCTGATAATCCCACGCTTGTTGTATCAAAACTAAGTGTTCCCCAATCTCCTAAACCACCATCCGATAATCCTATATTATAAAACTCGTTTCCCGGAAAATCAGCATAAATTTCGTATGCAAATGTTCCAGCTGTAAAGTTATTAACATCTAATGCATAAATTGATCCTGTTCCGGTGAATGGACCAAAATCTAACCTCCCCATAGAAAGCCCTGCTCCTGCTGTGTTCGATCCAACGCCGTCACCAACAATAGTAAAAGCTGGGTCGTACCCAAAAGGAACAGCACCAATAGAATCTACTAACTCAACTGAACCTGAATCTGTGAAGATTGTTCTACCAGCACCTGGACCTCCAAAGTCGTAAGCATCATCCAAAGTTCCACCACCAGCTGATGCTCCTCCTAATGCAACCCATCCTGTATTAACAGCATCTGTAGTTTTTACATATAACTGTTCAGCACCTCCTGTACCATCCGTTCTAAAAAATACACTTCCACTATCTGAAGCCCATACACCTTCTGGATCACCAGTTCCTACTAATTGATTTATACCTCCGCTTAAAGCAGGATTTAATGTTAATACGTATGCAGCGTTTGCGCCATTCTGATTTGTAATCTGTGTACCTCCAGAGTTAGCCTGAGCTTGTCCTCTAATTCTAACTGTGTCGTTGACTGAAGTAATAAATAAATCTTGATCAGATTGAATATCCATTCCACTTCCGTTTTCTGACTGAATTTGCATCAAACCATTCATCATCATTATATTTGCGTATCTTGTTGCTCCATCAGAAAATCCAATTTGATAAAATTCTGCTGCTGGTAGAGCAGAGAAGGAGTTAAAGGCATAGTAACCATTCGTAAAGTCATGAACATCGGTAGCAAACAAGAGAATGCTTCCATCATCACCACCTTGCGTATCCATCTTTGCCAATGCAATTCCATTTATTGCCGAGTTGTTAGGTGTCCCATCTCCCACTACAACGAATGCAGGATCATACCCAGCAAAACCTCCAGTTTTTGGATCTATAAATTGAACAGCTCCAGCGTCAGTTGTGATAGTTCTTCCTAAACCTGGACCTCCAAAGTCATATGCATTATCTAAAGTACCTCCACCGGCCACAGAAACGCAAGATAACACAGTTCCATTCCAGCTTAAAGTTTCACCTAATGCACAAGTTGGAGCGTTTAATGAAACAACGCCCGTAGTTGTGATAACTCCACCGCTTAAACCATTTCCGGCTGTTATGCTTGTAATTCCTGTTGAACCACCTAATGGAATGTTTACAGTATTTCCATTCGAGATTGTTAAATTTCCTGCGTTGTAAAAAAGAGTCTGACTATCTGTTGAAGGCGTTGTTGGTGTAGTAGGATTTACAATTTCATCTATACAAATGAATGTACTCCCATCCCATTGAAGCTTATCGTTAGGTAAGTCACAAATTGGAGCGTCGAGTGAAATTGTCCCAGTATTTGTTATTGTACCCCCATTCAGGCCTACGCCCGCTTGTATTTGAACATCCTGCCCTGTGACTGGGTTGATAGATATTCCATCAATTTCTGATGCGACATTAGCTCTTAGCGAACTTAATAACAAGATTATTACAAACACTACAATTCCAAGTGCGAGAATAAACCACTTATTAATTCCTGTCTGAGTTTCTAAATTATCCATTTATGAGAAATAAAATGAGGGCTATCACAGAAATGACTAAAACAATTGTTATAGCAGCGTTCAACGGTGCAAAATTTTTTGATTCTAAATCGAAAGATTCAGTTTGTTTCTTAACTGCCATAGTAAATAAAAATAAGTTTGTGCTACTACTAATATAGAGATTTTTCTCAAAGAGATCAAGTATTTTAATAAAGATAATGAAGATTTAAAGAGATATACATGTCGTCAAATGAAGACCGAAGATTGATAACTGACTAAAAACTAGTGGAAATTCTTAGTTTGAAGCAAACGCTATCCAATTAAATGAAACATTGAAAAGCGCTGGAGCAAATAATTTAATTTTAAAACCGAAAGGAGTTACTTCATCAACGTAATAATTGCCTACATCTGCACCAGAAGCCAAAGTTACATTAACTATTGGAGTAGAAGAGAGTGGTTTGCTAAACAGGATTTCAACTTCTGATGTTTCTGCAAGTAAAGTTGCATTACCTAAGTTGTTTGCAGCGAATGTTACTTCGTCTCTAAAGTTTACTACTCCAGCAAAGTTTGCACTTAGGAACTCGGACACTGCAACAATCTCCTGTTCTGTCTGATTATTTTGAGTTTCGATTTCTTCTAAACCTGGGTAATCTACGTCATTTAAGATAAGAGTTTTAAATTCTTCATAATCTAGTTTGAATTGATCAAGTTGAGAACGTAAGTCTGCTAGTGTGAAGTTAATTGTATCTACATCTGGATCTTCGTTTTGAGGGATTGTATTTAATGTGGAAATTTCACTTTCAATTCCTTCAATGATAGTTTGTTGCTCTTTAATCGCGTTGGTAAGTAGAGCAGAAATTAGTTCATAATTAACTCCTTCAATTTCTCCATTTCTAGAGAATGCTAATCTAGAATCAATTTCCGCAACTTCTTCAGCTATAAATCCTAAGCTTGAAGCTCCTGTAGGATCGAAAGTAAAGCTAACAGGTCTTAAATTCATAAGCTCTGATAAGCCTAATTCTAAATTCTGAACGTTAGACTTGTACTTTCCAGACGAAACATTACAAACTCCTGCTTGTGCAATCATTCTTCCCGTAGCGTCTATACACAGGTATTGAGTAGATGGGCTAACTGAGCTAACCATTCCGCTCAAGTCAATATTACCTGACTGATGAATTCTAATTCGAGTAGTACCTGCAGTTTGAAGGAACATATCTCCTGCTGCTACCCCTCCCGCACCTGTAGATAAAACTACAGTACCTCCTATTCCTGCTGTCGATGCACCTGCTAGTAGGAATATATCTCCTCCTTGTCCTGTTCCAGTAGCAGCACCACCAGTAGCATTGAAAGTACCACCTGCACCGTTAACGGCTGCTCCTAATTGGAAAGTTACATCTCCGGCCTGCCCAGCATTAGATGCGCTACCAGAGTTGAAGAATAGTGATCCACCACCGTCGTTTGTTGCTGCTGAACCATTTCCACCAGCAAAAGTTATTGAGCCTCCAAATCCGCCCGTTACACCTCCCCTACCGGTTATAAAACCAATACTTCCTGCCGTCGCATTGCCTGTTGGAGCGCCT
>CAZYSE010000020.1:17006-17295 GCA_964650085.1 uncultured Candidatus Saccharibacteria bacterium
GATCCTGTATTAATAGTTACGCTACCTGCATTTCCAGAACTTGCTCCTCCTGAAACTATCTGGATATTTCCTCCTTGCCCTGAGTTAGCTTGTCCACCGTAAAGGTTTATACTACCAGCCGTTCCAAATACAGCGTTAAAGTTTGCTGCTCCGTTCAAATTAATATTTGCAGATTGCTCAAAACTTGAATTAGTTCCATTTAAACTAATTGTAGCACTACTACTATTTGTGTAGCTTGCAGAACTGAGGTTAACGTCTCCACCACTAGTAGAATTGACTCCATACATTT
>CAZYSE010000021.1:0-17160 GCA_964650085.1 uncultured Candidatus Saccharibacteria bacterium
AGGTTTGCACCGCTAAAGTTCACTTTGTCTAAAAGATTTATAGCTTTGTCTGAGATTTCTATTATTGTTGATTTTGCTGTTTTCATAATTCAAATGTAACTAGGAGCATTATAACATTTGAAGAAAAGACTCAAGATTCAAGGCACAAGACTCAAAATCTGGATCTTGGATCATTAGTCTTGGACCTTTAAAAATGCTTTTCGTATAGCTTCGATTGTGAACTGAAGAAGGGGAATAACTTTGTTGTATCTCATTCTATTTGGGCCGATAATCGCTAGGTAACCATGTATTTCTCCGTTTATTCTCAATTCGTTAAAAACGATTGCGTAGTCATCAAATGAGTCCTGACCGGACTCTTCACCGATTAGCACGTTAATATCGTGATCTTTTACCTCTCTGTTCATCATTTCGGAAAGTACGCTGTAATCCTCTAAAATCGTTAGTATTCTCTTTAAATTATCCGTATCTTTAAACTCTGGAATGCTTACTAGCTCTGACAGACCAGAGTACATAACTTGCCCATCTACAACCGCAATTGCCGCATTTCCACTAAATCGACTAAGCATTACAACACTTTTTCTAATGATCTCTTCAGATTCTGCACTAGATTTATGAAGAACGCTTTGTATTTCATCTTTTGTACTATTGTCTACATCCTCGAATCCCATAGATTCTAAGTAGTCGACAAAAAACCTCCAGCCTTTAGTTGTCGGTATTCTTCCGCTGCTTAAGTTCTTTTGATATAAGTATCCCAACAATCCTAGGTTAGCCATTTCATTTCTAATTGTGGCTGGACTTAAATCAAAATCGTACTTGTTTTGAAGACTTATTGAACCAACTGCTTCAGCAGTTTCTATAAACTCTTTAATTATTGTAAGAAGTAGCTCTTTTTGTCTTTCAGAAAACTTATCCATGCTTGTAGTATATCATATTATTACCTATGGAAAATCACTGGAAAGTATGTATCTGTGATATAATATAACCATGCAAAAACCAATTCAAACAGCCTTAAAAGTAATCGGATTCTTTGGTGTTTTCCTAATGATTCTTCCAATTGGGATCTTGTCCTATTCCTTAATCTTCCCAGAAGGGGCTTTAGTTAACGCAGAGGAATTCAATACAGATAAAGAGAATCGAATTCTTCTTGAACCTATATTCACAGCTAAAGAACCAGTAAAGTTTAAAGATCCGTTCCTAGCTATCAAAAATGAAGACTTAAATGAACCTCCTCTACAATTTGAGGTCCCAGTAGACGCTGTGGTTACTACAGGAGCAACTATCAGAATACCTTCCATTGGAGTATCTACTACAATTTTCGAGTCACAAAATACTGAAAAAGCTTTAGAACACGGTGTTTGGAGAGACCCACTACACGGTACGCCAGACAGATTCGGTCAACCAATTGTAATGGCTGCACATAGATGGGGCTCTGAGAGCTTATCTTGGGAATGGAGATACCAACACTTATTCAATAAATTTGACCAATTAGTTGCAGGACAAACTGTCGAAATTACTTGGAATAACAAGAATTACACGTTTAAGATTAGAGCAATCGATCAGAACTTTGTTGTAGATCAATACGCAGATTTAATACTTTATACATGTGTTTACTACGGATCTCCGGAGAGATATATTGTTTACGCAGATAGAATTTAAAAGTTTGAAGCTAGAAGTTTGAAGCTAGAAAACTGTAAATAGAATACTTATTCTTTATAGTTTTTTAGAATCCCTCCCAAGATCAACTCCAGTTCTGTAGATTCCTTCTGGAAGCCTCGAAATTTTTCATCACCTGTAATTTCATATAAAATTGCTGACCAGTACGCAGATTCTTTCGCCTCTTTTTTGGCAATTTTTGCTCGGAGCTTGAAATCCTTTGAACCTAAACACTGGTTAGCTTCTATATAGTTTGCACCTATAGCACCGGATGATCTAATTAATTGCCTGAAATCGTCAACCAATAGAGAGTCGTATTTATAAGAACGGATATGACTCCTAACGCTTACAGAATAAAGTCTAGCCCTTTCAATGAAATCGTATTTACTCATGATCGGATTTTGCCAGAGAAATTTTTTCCAAGCTATGTATTGCAATACAATTCTAACTTAAAGCTTCTAACTTCGAGCTTGCGATACCATCGTAGCTTTTTTTCTAAATATGTGATATAATACAGATATATGAAAAACTTAGTAATAAAAGCTTTACAAATTACAATCGCAACTGGTGCAATACTTACATCAGGATTTTTTGCTACGCCAACTCCAGTATCAGCAGCAGGTGCATGTGGAGTGAGTCATTACTTCGACTATAACGTTAACAGTTGTTTACCTTGTCCAGTTGGACCTTACGGAGTTTCAATTTGTCCAGATACAGGTATTATCTTTGACGAGAACGGAAATCTACAAACTGCAAATCTAATCTTACTTTCTGCTTTCTTTGGGTCAGGCGCTCTGATATTCTTAGGTAGTAAATACAACTTAGCAAAGTTAAAGTAACCTAATTTTCTTTTAAAACTCTATGCAAGGAATAATTGCAGGTGTTTCTAGACTAGTTTCAAACATAGCCCCTCTCATATTACTTTTCGTTTTCACGAAAACATCCGACCTTGCCGAAATTGGCTTAATCAATTATTTCATTGCCCTTATAACTATTATTGGTGTTTTAACAGACTTTGGTTTGCCAGAGGTAGTTCAAAGCTTTCTTCCTAAATCAGCAGACAAAAAAGGTGTAATTTCAAAGTCCTTCTTCTACGAAATTTCGATAGTCGCACTAGCAGGAGCAGCAATTTTACTATTAGATACAGTCTCTGGACACTCAATTAGCAAAGGCTTCCCTTATATTCTTTTAGGAATAATCCTATTTTCGAGCAGCAATACTTTCATTTTGATATTTAATGGCCTTAAACGTGAGACGTTAGTTTCAACATTCTACCTGGGCTCGGCTCTCCTATTTATCCTCACATCTTTAATCTTGAACCTTGCTTTCGGCATTAACGCAGTAGAATCCTTCCTTTACGGAAGGCTATTTTCATGGATTGTATTCTGGATTTTGCCTTTATTCGTTCTATTCAAAGAAAGACTAATTTCGCTGTCAGAGGTCCATTCAGAAGAGAAAATCCTACCTTTCGCATTCAATGCCTTTCTAGCATCTATCGCGTATGTAATCGCCGGCCAGCTCGATTCTATACTAGTTACAGAACAGTACGGACTTGAGGTGAATGGTATATTCAAATCTGCAGTATTCGCAGGCACTATCCCTATAGCGTTAGCTACTATTCTACAAACTAAGTTAATACCTGAATTTTCCGAGAAGATTGAGCAGGCCTTCTCGCTTCTCAAAAAGTACTTAAAATGGATTTTTTTACTCTCTGCTGCACTTTTAGTTCTAGGGTTGATATTCGGAAACTTAGGGCTAACCATTCTTTATAATAGTGAAATCGCTTCTGGTGGGTACTGGTTCTTTGTTGCAGCACTAGTAAGTACATTAATAAACATTGTGAACGCAGTCATCTTTGCATATTACTACGGCGTTAATAAGTCTAATTTGGTAAGAAATATTACAGTTTTAGAGACAATAATTTACTGCATTACAGCTTTCTTCACTATTCACGATATCAACCTCTTTGTACTGACGAGCGTTTTTACGAACTTAGGTGGGGTAATTTTGTCAGCTTATTACTTAAAAAAGCTTTCCCAGTCAGCCTAATCGCTACTTTCGTTCTGTTGCCATCTATTGACATTTCCACATAATTACTATATAATTACATATATATACATTAAATACTAAGTTGAAGGTTTTAGGAAAGTACGCAGACCTAACCAAGCTGAGTAACTCCAAAAACATTGTCCATTAAATAAACCTTTTGTGCCTAAGTATTAGTTCTATTTCTAGACCTAAAACGTAGGCATTTTATCTTGGTGTCGAAAGACTCAAGAAGGTGTTTACGAACCCCGCTTCAAAACGGGAGAACTTTAAAAACTGTAATAACATACAGTTAAAGCAACTAGAATATATGTCGAAAGACTATACCTAATTGTATTAACCTATGTTTGTACAATCTGATAAAACGAAAAGCCCTAGGCTACGTTAAGGAGTCGAGATCCCGTAACAAATACGGTACGACTTTTTAATGTAGTCTAGGGCCAGCCGCCAGTGGCCCACTACAAGGTTCTGCCAATTCCTGGCAGGACAAATGTATTTGGGCTGCGTCCCAAAGGAGTTCGAAATGAAGAAGCTTTTGGCAATGTCCGTTCTGTTGGTCGTGACCATGACCGGGTGCTTGTCGCCCGGGTGGTTTGTGCCGCGCACCGTCGTCGTCACTGCCACGCCCGAAGGGGCTGGTGGTGGCGCGCAAATTTCCCCCGAGGCTACGGTTGACCCGTGGGCCGCCGTGGGGAACTGCGGCGGCGACGTCTACGCGGTCGGATGGGGCGACGCGGATGGGCGGCTAATCGCCGCTACCGGACAAGTCGTCCCAGAAGACCACGCGGTCGTCTATCTGCGGAAAAACAGCCTCGGTCAAAACGTCGGGGCTGGAATTCTCGTCGAAGGAGGCGCCGCGCTGCCCTCCACCGGCGAAACGGTTCACGCGTGGATGTTCATTTCGGTGACATGTGCGCGGCTGAACCAGCCGTACATCAACGGCAAGTAGTTTCTATCAGAAAGTACAAATATGGGAGTCCCCTCCGCCTTTGGCGGGGGGACAACCTTAAGTTAATTAACTTCTAGTTAATTTAAGGTTGGTAGAGTAAATCTGAAGCATGAAATCTAAAATCTTAAATCGTTTTAAGATTTCGAGTTTTGAATTTAAGATTTTTTACTAACATTACTAAAATCCTCAACGTAGCTCCCCACATTCGCCATGCCAGAGGCAGGCAAGCGGGGATTATAAGGAATTACATTATTATAATTTTATGGATATCCCCCGGATCCCCCGTAATAAATACGGGGCCGGGGTTATAAAGAATATGACAGACATCATCTCTATCTCCCACTTCTTCTACCCTAGGGTTGGAGGATTGGAAAAAATGGCTTATCTTGTTTTAAAACACCTTTCGGAGAAAGGTTATTCTTGCATATCAATTTTCTCTAATAAAGCGAATTCAACATATCGATCCGAAGGATTCTTGTGGAAAAGTTTCAGTACATATAATTTAATGGGTGGAACTTACCCAGTTTTTGGACTAAGATTTGCTTTCTATGTTTTCAGAATCATAAGAAAAAATCCTAATGCAGCAATTCTAATTTATGACAGACACTTATCAAGCAGCGTTCTAGCTTCAATAATTTGCAGAATATTAAGAAGGGACTACATATTGGTTTCTCAAACAACATATTCTGGATACTTCAAAAATCGAATCTTCAGCTGGATTGCAGAAGCTCTTGATAGAGTTGTATTTAGTTCTGTTGTAAAAAATGCAAAAACAGTAGTTTGCGTATCTGCATCAAACAGAAATTACATGCTGAACAAGTTCTACAAAACACAGTCAAATACTTTTAAAAAAGACGTTTTAGAAAAATTCAAAGTAATTTTTAACACGTACAACAACTCAGTTAAAAAACATACTCCTGCAATCAAAAGAGAAAAGATTGCTGTTTTTGCTTCGAAATTAATTGAAGTTAAAGATCCCGATACAACCGCAATAGCGTTTTTGAGTCTGGCTAAAGAATTCCCAGAGTGGAAGTTTGTATTTATAGGAGAAGGAAAAACTATTTTAAATGAAATTGAAGAATTACCAGCGAACTTGGAATACATTCCTCGTCTATTAGATCAAGCAAGCTTGCATGAACTATTATCAAGATCTGCAATCTATGTAAACTCTTCTATCCAAGAAGGTTTATCTTTAGGTGTTATCGAAGCTGCAATTTTAGGAAACGAACTAGTATTGTCAGATGCCCCTAGTAACTTGGAAATATTAGAGTTGGCTAGAGCTAAAAACAATTCATTCAGCAGAACTGACTTTATGAGCTTGAGTAATAAGCTGAGCGAAAAAATTCGTGAGTTAGAGTCTGTAAACATGATAAAAGAAGATACTTGGAGAGATGAGTTCCTTGAATTGTGTTCCCAAGAGGAAGTTTTGGCTTCTTACGAGCATATTATCAAAGCAGCGCTGGCTAACAAACAATTTAGAAATAGACTAAACTTAAGAAAACAGAGCTTAAATTATGAAGAATAAAATACTATTTATAACTTCATTGCTAGGGTTATCTCTTTTTATACTTTCAGAGATACTTTTTCAACAACTGTTTTTTATTAATCTGCTTTTTACATTAGCAGCATTTCTTTTTCTCCCCCTTATTATAGACAGAATCTGGAAACTGAAAATTCACTTTGCGTTTATTTACCTGAGCTATTTTGGAGCCTATATTGTTGTAGCGTTCCTATCTCAGATGGATTTTGAAATCTTTTTTCTTGCTGACCTTGTACGAGTGATGGTAGTGCTTGGATTCTTAGGATGTCTTACATATCTTACGCAAATTGCCGCTGAAGCAGAATTCAAATGGAATTATGCCCTTGTACTAGCTTTAGGAATAATCGCAGCTTTGTTTATCAACTTTGTAGTAATTAGGCAAAGTGGATCTATTGTTGCTTTGGATGAACTTCAGCATCAATCTGTTGTAAACCAAGTTTATTCGGATCTTAAAATCTGTTTGCTCCCTTCGCAGTGCAATAATCTATTCCTAAAAGACGGATATACAACTTTGTATCATTCTGTACTTTTCTTTAGCTCGCCGGCTGATTTTTCAATAGAAGAAAGACTTTTCAGCTTGGATGTAATCTGGTTGATTTTGTCTGTAGCAGCAATATTCATATTCGCTAAAAAGTTTCTTTCAGATAACCTAGTTGCAGAGGTAGCATCGATATTAGCGATTTTCGTTTTCATCAATGGTTCGTATGAGTTTGTTTTCTTTATCCCACAAACATTTACATTTTTTATCTTTCTAATCTCGTACAAAAAAGCAAAATGCACGCTCCTTGAGTTCATTACATTTGCAACAGTGATGATTGCCTCGCACTTGGTTATGGGAACATTCCTAGTATTTGTTATGGCTGTTCTAGAGCTACTAAAGCACAAAGTAATCACAGAACGAGCATTAACTTTAGTAGCGATACTAGGGCTAGTGTTAACGCTACTTATGAATGCGTACAATTTAACATTCGAAAGAATATTTCAAGCTTCAGAAGTTGAATTCCTTGGTGATTATACAAACAAAGAGTTTCCACTTAGCTTGGTAGAGTTAGTAAATGTTAACCCTGTGCTAGTTGTTAGCATTACTGCTACAGCGATGTTGTTTCTATTGAACAAAATTAAATTGCCAGAAACTGGCTTGTTAATCCCAGTTACTTTTTTCATGGCATCTACTTACTTCTTAGCTCCAACTTACTCTAATAAGTTTTTAGTTGGGATTGGAGTATTTATGTCCATCATCGTAATTGACAGTTTGTTCAAATATTTAAAAGATATTAACTACAAAACTGCAATAATTGTTATTCTGTTTGCACTTTCGATATTCAGCTTTATTAGCAACTATAGGTTCTATCTAACTTTTTATAAATCTGGAGAAAACTCTTATTCTGTACTTAATGGAAAAGAAGCAGGGCTTATTCAATTTTTAAGAAACACCAATTTAGAATGCATAATCGTTACAGATCCTTTCTCACAAATCGCAGTAACTGGTTTAACCAGATTCGAAACATCACAAGCCCAGTACATGGATCCACAATACAGAAAGATAATTAATAATTTTTTACAAAACCCAAATGAAGCAAGATTAGCTCCCGTTCTGGAATTTCCAGGGTACAAGGATATCTGTTTTGTCTACTCATACAGATTTGAAGAAGCTCGAATAGAAAAAATCGATATGTGGGCTAATCAGCTTTACTACTACATCGTTGATAGCCCAAAGACTTTAACTAGTTCGTTAGAGCCAATTAAGCTGCTAAGCGATGAAATGGATTTAGTTTACAAGGACAACTACTATTACATTTTCAAGTAATTTGTAGTCCGTTACATAGCAGAATAACGGTTAAAAAGTAATAATTTAAAATTTAATTAACAACAATGTTTTATTTATATATATTCGAAACGGAAGGATCAAACTTAGTCAAAGGCATTACTAAAAACATGCAATTGACGATTATCGAGCACGCTTTGGTTTTTAAAAGTAAACTAAGATTACTGGACGTAAAAGAATTCAAAAGAAAGAAAGATGCGTTAAGTGTCTTAGAGACATATTCTTCTGAACCAACTGTGGTTATCGAAAAGCAAGAAAAAATTTAAAGCTGAAAGGCTTAAAGGCTCGAAGCTAAAAGACTTGAAGAGGATCTCCTCTCGTGAGTCGCAACCTTCTCCCATTGAAGATGAGAAAAAGGATAGGATTAAAATTGATATAGGACAAAAAGTGTGAAGGAGAGTGTGATCAAAACTCAAAACCAAAAACTCATAGCTCGAAGCCTACAGCTCATAGCCCAAAAACCCTCAACCTCGGTGTATACTTAGTCAATATATTCTGATATTTTTTTGATTTTTGTTTTTTGATTTTAGATTTTCTTTCCCATGTTACTCGAATTCACCAAAAAAGGAATTTACTGCCCAAAAGGAGACTTTTATATCGACCCATCAATGGTCGTAGATCGAGCTGTGATAACCCACGGACACTCAGACCATGCACGAGCGGGACATAAGCTGTACTTTGCAACTCCAGAGACTATAGCCATCATGCAGCACCGAATCGGAAAGAAGATAAATAATGAACCTCTACCCTACGGAAAATCTATAAGAATCAACGAAGTAAAAGTCTCTCTACACCCTGCCGGTCATGTTTTAGGATCTGCACAAGTTAGAATTGAATATAAAGGAGAAGTCGCTGTGGTTACAGGTGATTTCAAAGTAGAAAACGACAATATTTCTACTGAATTTGAATTGGTTAAATGTAATACCTTTGTTTCGGAATGCACTTTTGGATTACCTTTGTTCAATTGGCAACCTCAGCACTTTGTATTTGAAGAAATTGATAGTTGGTGGCGCAAGAACGCAAGCAATGGTATCAATTCAGTACTTGAATGCTACTCGTTAGGAAAAGCACAAAGAATTCTGAAAAATGTCGATGCGGATATCGGACCAATTATTTGTCACGATTCTATTGAAAGCCATAACAAAATCTACGAGGACTTTGGAAGAACATTACCCGAACGATCCAAACCTTCCGAACATAATAACTCTGCATTAATATTGTGTCCTTCGTCTGCTGCAAAAACAGACTGGTTTAAACAGTTTGGCTCGACACGACTTGGCAACGCGTCTGGATGGATGATGTTTGATAATTTCCATCGTGGAGTAGATAAAGGATTCGTGCTTTCTGACCACGCAGATTGGAAAGCTTTAAATTGGGTTGTAAAACAAACTGGTGCAGATGCAGTTTACTTGATGCACGGTTATACAAAAGAATATTCAAGCTGGTTAAACAAACAAGGGATTTTTACAAAAGTCGTTGAAGAATTGGGTAACGCAATGCCTCAGAACTACGCGGAATCTACGGAGCACGGAGAATAAACAACGAAATTCGAAATCAGAAATTTGAAGATCGAAAACTGAAAACAAATATCCAATATCCAAATTTTTAATGTCCTATTCACACTTTTTCAATATTTTTCACCAATTTCTGCTATAAACATCCCTGTCCGATACTATTAGTATAGTTCTCCTCTACTATTACTTCGATCACTTCGTTCATAATATTTGAACAACAAGTAAGTACCCCCACGCAATTCAACACGGTGTACAAAAATTGGGCAATCAAAATTCCTTGAATTTATTCCGAAAACTCTACTCAAGAAATAAAATTACCTAACTTTACTCTATTAATAATTCGAAGTGCGATTTCTGGAGAAAAATTAAAAAGTCAAATTACGTAACAGAATCGCACAATTTCATGCGATACGCAATATTGTTTAATATCTTAGTGAAATGTTGCCTATATGGAGGTAAATCTGCATCGTCCGAAAGGATTAGGACATACTCTGATGAATTGCCTTAACAATTAAGCCTAGATGTCTGAATTACTGCAGAAATAGAATCGAATCTTTGTGGACAAATTTCTATGACTTTACAATATAGTATCACAAACAAAACACTTTTCAAGAAGATTATTGTTAATTGTGGAGAACTTGTTAGTGAGTTTCTGTATCTAGATATGTAAGCAAAACAGCTATGTCACCGTTGCTCAAAGTTGCAATTTGACATCGATAGGTCTGCCGCTCCAACCAAGATTTCCAACCCGCAATAGCTGTACAATCAAAATGCTGCTGTAATGACTTTATAGCAGAGGGAGTAAAGGCTTCGACGTTCACTGCATCAGCAGTTTTTGCACCGAGAATGTACTCTATGATTTTTCTTGAAACCACATTGCCGTATTTTTTCCAGAAAGCTTCTACTGAAAGTCTTTTTTCAACATCTCCTGTAATTACAATGCCGCTACCAAGGAGATTCCCACCTTCGCTAAGTCTAGATTCAAGTACAGATTTGATTCCAAACTGGATTGCTCGAAAAACCTTACTATCATTTTTGATTAGGCAGGCTATATTCTGAAAATTCAGCAATTCTGCTCTATAACCACCACCTTCTCTAGGGAGAACAGCGTCAACAATAAATGCTACTAACTCACCAACTGCCAAGTCTAACTGCCCCTCCAGGCCTTCGGAGTTATCGATTCTTGCGCCTGTTAGCAACTGAACTTCTTCTACAAATAACTCGTAGCTTGATACGCTTTCTGCATACGATTGCACATTCTTAACTTCTTCTGTTTTAGGCTTATCTAATTGCACTTCTTGAACACTAAACCTTATCTTCTGATCTGCAAAATCGTATTCAGTAACTAAGTAAACGTCACCTTTAATTTGGTAAAACTCATACCCAGTATCGTACGGAATCTCTCTATAACCTGCTATTTCTTTAGCACGCACAACTCCACCGCGATTAAATCTACTACTTTTTTCATAAGCATACATCCTATGAAATTGTTCCCAGGTCGAGACAGCATCAAAATACACCTTAGTAGTTCGTGTAGATAAAGCATCTTTTAGTTTTCTACAGTTTCTTTCATCTAGGTTCCATTCTTTAGAAGCTGCTAGTGCCACTTCAGCCGTACCCTCAAAAGTGGATCCGTTGTATTCAAAATTTGAAAGATCTACCACCTGTGGAGTTTCCTCGGTAGTTACCAGTTTTTTTGCTATTGGCGCTTCGGACTGTATCGGCATTTTAATACTGAACAAAAAACTAAATTCTTTTCCCCAGGTGTCTCTTACCTTTTTGTAGAACACCTTCAACTCTTCAATGGTTAGTTCGCCTTTATCAACCTGACCGCTGATGTAGTCGAAGTATATTTTCAAAAAATTATTCACGCTCGCCTTAGCTTTAGCCGAGATTTCCGGGTTTTTTGTAAAAAGCCTCATAAAATCTCTGCATGCAACAAGCATTCCTTCAACATCACCAGGGATAATTCCAACCACATCCGTGGCATAAAGACCCTCTATGCAATCACATGTGATTTGATACACTTCAGAGACCCATTCGTCCCCTCGTCTATTGGATTTGTATCTTGATAATGATAAAAACTGAACACCATATTGCAGCATGGCAAACCGAGATAAAGAGTGGCGAGGTTCATCGTAAGTGAGAAACATCCTCTTTTCGACACCTATTTTAACCGCAGTTAAAACGTAGAGTACCTGGGAGTAAGCCTTAAATGATCGCATATCATCGTCACCTTCAGGTATTTGGCCAAGATCAGCGACTAACAAGCTTAGTTTTTGAAGTTCTCGGTCATCTGCTCTAACAGAGTCCGACAAGAGTAGTTTAAACCCGCTAATTGCGGCAACAAATCTAGTTAACTTTTCCTCAGGAACACCATAAACAGAAACAAGCAAATTGGGAAGGTTGTCTATAGAACTTTCCAACATTAGTCCTCTTCCAGTTACGAATGAATATATCCACTCAACAAATTGATCAATATCAAACTCTTTAATTTGGGCTGCAATCGCAAGCGCAGGTTTTATTCTGAGCAATGTTGATTCCAAGCAATTTTTAAATTCAACTTGCTTAGCTTCAAGCCCAGGATTAAACTTCTCCGAAAGTGACTTAATGATTTGCCCCATTTGAGCGGGCGGGATTCCATGGTCAGTAGTAGTCGCCATAAAAGGTATTGTGTTGTTGGCAGGATACTTTATAAACCACATCTCTTCTAAAATCTGAAGCTTTTCTTCAAAATGCTCAGTACGCCGGGTTTGTAAAAAAGCACGATAGCGTTCTGCATGCTTATTCAACAAAGCTTTAAGGCTAACGTATCTTGTTTGTGATTCCTTCAACGACTCCAAATACTCTGCTAGTACATGCAATGAATTGCTGTCACTAATAGGGTGGCTATCGTCAGAAAAAGCTGGCTCGGCTCTTAGTGCTTTTACAATTGCTGTGTAGATCAATTCGTTATCACCCTCGGGTATAAAATCGTATCGTAAATTCCTAATACTATCACAACCTAATTCAGCATAAGCCACATATACTCCAGACACATTTCTAATATACGATCGAATCAACCGCAACTTTTTAATAAAGTACGCAAGAATATACATTGCGTCTTCCCGAGGTAACTCCCTACCCAATGATGATTCCGCTAAAGCAGCAAATAGATTAAATATTTCGGTACTTTTTTCTGACGGTTGGTGTATTTGATGGTCATAATGTTGCAGCAATGTATCTATAAATACGAAAAGGTTATCCGCATCCAATGAAGCAAAGTTGCTTAGTACCCGATTTAGCGGAGTGGAGATAATTTGATTAAGATTTGATAAAAGGTGTTCACCTAATTGCGTGACTTCATTCCTCTTGCCTGTGTGTAAATCTGAGGGTGGAAATATAGCAAGCTTACCTATCCAACTTGCTAAGTTTGTAACTTGTAACGTAAAGTTGCTATCAATTAAATCCATTTTGTCGCCAGTTTATTGTGGCGATTATACTATTCTATGCTACTTTCTGCATAGTATCTCTTACCTCCTGAAGGCCTTTCTCCCAGAATTCCTTCTGTGATATGTCGAAACCAACTTTTTTGAAAATATTCAATGGAGTCTGGCTTCTACCCGCTATCATAAAATCTTTAACCTTAGAGATGTCCGCAGGGTTTGTACGAACAATAGACTGTAGCGCTTTCGAAATTAGCAACCCAGATGAATACGAGTAGACGTAAAAGAAGCTTCTAATATGACTCCAATAAACCCACCAATTCTCTGCTCCTCCTTCGTACTTCACAGCGTCGCCCATGTAGCTTTTCATATGCTTTGTGAATATTTCTCCAATTTCTTTCGCAGACAAGAATCCTTTTTCTCTAAAGGTTGCGTGTAGTTCTGTTTCGAAGTTATAGCAAGCCACTTGTCTAAATATTGTTGAAATGTCGTCGTTAAGCCTTGTCATAATCAGCATTTTCATTTCGTTTTCATCCAAATCCTTTTCTACTCTTTCTAAAACAAAATCTTCCATGAAAGTACTTGCTACCTCTGCAGTAGCTAACGATGCCCCATAGTTTAGCTCATTCTGAGCTCTGGACAATGTAAAGTGAATCCCATGTCCAACCTCGTGTGCAAGAGTTAATATATCGTTTAACTTTTCGGTATAGTTCATCAAAATGTAGATTGGGTCTTTATTATTCAATGCTGAACAGTATGCACCGTTACTTTTACCTGATTTTGGAAGAAAGTCTATTAATTCATCTTCGATAAACCCATTGAAGATTGCCTCAAATTCGGGATCCAATGCCCCTAGAGAGTCTCCAACCAGCTTAACACCATCATCTATACTATATTTTCGCTCAACGTCTCCAATCGGCACATTTCTCTCGTGGTATTCAAGTTTATCGACTCCTAAGTACTTTGCCTTGATTTTGTAATATTCTTGTGAGATATCGAAGTTTGCTGTAACAGTTTGTATCAGAGTGTCGACTACAGAAGATTCGATGTCATCCGACATGTGCCTAGCTTGGTCAGGCCGTGTGTAACCTCTTAAAGTATCGTCGTTAAGCTTATTTTCTAAAATAGAATTGAGTTCGTAAGCAGCCATGTCTGCATGGTCAGCATTAATTTTATGTAACACTTTTGCTGCTGAATCTCTTTCTACTTTATCGGTACTACTAATAGCGGACATGATTTCTGCAAAAGATTTTGTAGAAGTGTTTCCTTTGGAATCTGTTACTTCTCCTTTTTGCTTTGCAATGAAATCTGAAACCATCTGTACCCAGTTGCCAGCAGAAGTTTTCTTCTTAATGTTCATTATTTTCTCTTCTGCCTCTGTAAGCCAATGCTTGCCAAAACCAAAGCTAATCTCTAAAAAATGCTTATATTCAGCTAGAACTGTACTTTCCAACAATATTTTTTGCTTTTCCTCTGCGCATGTAGAAATCCTATGCTTAAAGAATTCGGTTGTATTATAAAGTGCTATAGATTTCGTATGAAGTTTATTTATCCGAGCTTTAATTGCAGTATTTTCCTGGTCCAGGTCCTCAGATAAACCTAAATACTGCATTTCTCTTCCAAAAAAATCGAATTCAGTTAGCAGTGTGCAGTATTGATCTAATGCTTGTTTAAGGACTATTGGATCGGAAACATAGTCAGTGTTTGACCACTTTGCCACGAAATCTTCGGTGGCCTTTGTTACAGCAGCCTCATATTGCTCTATGTATTGTGAATCATCTTTGAATAGCTTTGAAAGATTCCATCTTGTGTTTATTTTTTTCATTATAAAGACTTTAGATTTAAGATTTAGAATTATTTCTAACTTCTAGCTTCAAACTTCTAGCTTTTTAGTGTTACTTCGTATGCTCCTTTTTGTCCATTAAAGTAACCTGCTTCATTTGCCTCTTTCACAAACTTGTTTGTTTTTAGAAGCTTAGCCACCAACGGTTTGACCATTTTACCAGTGCCTGTAATAATTAACAAAGCCTTGTTTCCTTTCATATATTCGTCTTCAATAAACTCAGAAAGGAGTTTCTCTACGTCAAAATGATCTATCAAACCAAATTCGTGGAAGTCTATTTGTGCATCGTGTAAAAACTTTAATCGCATACAAATACTTAAATATTGCATTTTACCAGAATTCTTGTATTTGAAGCGAAATGTGCCACTTTCGGCTGACAAAATTCAAAAGTGTGTTATAATTCGGCATGTACAGAGAAGCTGTGAAAATATTTCCTAAGGACTATTCACTGACTAATGTTCAGAGAATAATCTCAGCTCTAGACAGCTCACGGTCGCTGACAGTTTTTGCCCCTTATGGTTACGGGAAAAGTGTACTTGCTAGATATCTGGTACATAACACTAAATATCGAAGTACCTACAACAAATTAAGAGGCTTCCATTTTGTCTACATTAACCTTAAAGAGCTATCTGCAGAACCATTTGACGAACTAACACTTGCGAATGTTCAACCAGAGAATAATAAACAGCGAAAGTTCCTAGAAATACTTGCGCGAAGCATTATTAATTCCTACACCGAGCTATCTCAAACCCAAATGCATGAAAGATTGGTAGCTATTCAAGAAAGCCACGATTATAAAAACGCATTCTACAAGATACTAGAGGATTTTCTAAAAGCTATTAAGCACCGGACGGCAGTGTTTGTAATTGATGATTTAGAATCGATAGCAAATAAAGGATTTGAAGCGCAAAGGGAATTCCTAAGCACCTTGAGAGAACAACAGCGCCCGAGAATTGAATTTTTAATGTTTTTAGGTGACCTGGAGTATTTGGCAAACATCACAAGTGAACATTGGGGTAGTTTAGTAAATGTAATATCCTCTAAGATCCTCCTAATGAAAATGCCTGAGCTTCATGAATCTATTTTACCTGCACACTTTGATCACAGTAGGATTAGATTCCACCTTTTTACAAAGAGAACTAGAAACTTTCAAGACAGACTCAAACTAATTCGAAAAGTGAGTGGTGGATACCCTCCTTACTTCAAGTATCTATTTAGAATGAGAAGCTACAAAGAGCTAGAAACTGCGGTTATTAGTAGAGAACTGTATTCCGCTTCGCAAAGCCTATTTGATTCATTAAATAGTGATCATAGAAAAATGCTACTTAGCCTGCTATCTGGCGAGAGAATTAGTCAAAATTCCCAAGAAGCTGTTGAGCTTATTTCACTTGGGATTTTAATACCACATGGTAAGGAGATTGGTCTTTTTTCGCCGATATTCGAAAGCTTTATAAGAAACCAGGTTAGAAAGTCACAAAATAATCCTTCAGTCTAGCCAATTAAACCACGATTCCTAGCAATCTTAAGAGATTCAGAGCCACTATAGCCATAAATACCATAACTGCGAATACTAGTATTTTTCTTAATATTCTCAAAGCACCTGTTCTAAATACACCAACTTCGCCTTTTAACAAGAAAGTTTCAAACTTATCGCTCTCGGTTAGAATAAACAAGAATACTAAGCTTGAGTAAATCCCAATTTGTACGAATAAACTTGATACGGCAATAACTATGAGTACCAAAATGTTTAATATGCTATTAAAACCAATCTCACCTCCTTTTTTTACTAATTTAAACTCCCTTCTGAATAAGTAGAAGAAAATTGAAAGATAACCCACTAATCCTATTAATCCAAACGAGCTAATTATTCCAAAGAAAGTAGAACTTGCTTTAACTAAAACAAGTACAACACCTTTTCCTGCAATTATTTGAGCGAAGTCTTGACCATCCATATCGCCAAAGTTTGAATAGTAATTCAAAATTGATTTGATTGTGGTAAATTCAACAGGTCCAGCCAACAAAGTTAAGATTCCAGCCAAAAGACTTACCGCTACAGCTACAACGTAAAATTGCAGTCGGGTATTAGAAATAAATTCATTTTTGAAATTCTTCAAACCAACTCTCTTTACTGCTCGTAAAATTAATAAGTAGAAGAATAATCCGAGCACAAAAGATAGAATTAATTTGAATTCTGAAGAAACACCTCCAAAAATAAAGAAAGCTATTACCGCAATTATCAATGTATTTACAACTCGAAATCTGCTATCTGTTACCTTTAAACCAAGTACAAAATTCACTACAGAGACTGACATCAAGAATCCAAGTACTGGCAAAACTCCGACTGTTGGTGTGTTTATTAGTGTAG
>CAZYSE010000022.1:0-16618 GCA_964650085.1 uncultured Candidatus Saccharibacteria bacterium
ATAACAGGTAATGGAACTGACCCACTAACATTCACATTTGTAGATGACACTTATGTTCAGACAGTTATGGGTTCATATGCATTAACAAATGGGGATAACATAACTCAAACGTGGGCAGAAGCAGTTGCTGATAATGAGCAAATATTTATTATTGGTAATGGGGAAGACGAGTTATCTAGAAACACTGCTTTCTACGTTACTTGGAACGGAGATGTATTCTTCGAACGAGAACTTAGAGCAAATGGAAACGCAGGCTTAATTGGAGATGTTTTATTGTCTGGAGGCGTTGGTGGAGCTGCAAATTGGGCAGATTCTGACTTAACTTTCTGGAAATTAGGAGGTAATCAAACAGATGCACTAGGAGGCAACTACAACATGGGAACCACAGTAAACAACGGCATTGACTTTACAACAAATAATACTACGAGATTTAGTTTGAATTCAAATGGCGAACTTGATGTATCTGGAATTACTAATGGAGCAGCTTCAACAAACTACGTTTGTACAGATGCCGCTGGATTAATTGTTGTTCAAGCTGGTGTGTGTAACGTTTCTTCTGCTAGATACAAGAGTAATGTTACTGACTTAACTAGTGGATTATCTACAGTTATGGGATTACGACCAGTTCAATTTACAAAAAACAGCGACGGATCACAGAGCTTAGGATTTATCGCAGAAGAAGTAAATGCAGTCGATCCAAGATTAGCATTCTCTAGAGATGGACAAATCGAAGGAGTTAACTATGAATTAATGTCAGCAGTTCTAACTGATGCAGTTCAAACACAAGAAGGCAGGTTACAGGATGTAGAAGTACAGACGGACGAAAATCAGTTAAAAGTAAACGCTGTTGAAGCTAGCTTAAATACTTTGAGCGGAGTACCAACAGACCTACAAGGAATACGAAATACAATTCTAGACTTACAAAATGGACAGTCTGGCTTACAACAGACAGTAACAGATATTCAAAACGCACTAGCAGTATTTAGTACATACGAAAACAGATTAGCGACAATTGAAACAACTCTAGTTGATGTAGACGCAAGAATCGCAGCATTAGAAGGAAGCATTTCATTATTACAAGGTGGAAGTATCGACCTAAGCAATCTAAGTGTAGGTAACTTGATAGCTTCAGGTAATGTTAGAGTATTAGGAAAATTAAGCGTTTCTGCAGATACAGCAGGAGTTGCTACAATCCCAGCTGGATTAACAACCGTTACTGTAACATTCTCTACTCCATTCGATTCAATTCCAGTAGTAACAGCTTCACCGATCGGTCAACGAGTTGATTATTTTGTAGCAAACATTACCGCAAATTCTTTTGATATAACATTAGAAGCGCCATTAGCTGTTGATGTTGAATTTAACTGGATCTCACTAGGCAGATAGACTTTTATCCGTCATAAAGATTGAGGTATAATCAAAATAATTTTCAAACAAAATATGAAATTCCATTTCAGACATTTTCTTATCCTAGTACTTTTTGTTCTTGTTGCAGGTTCATTTGCTTTGAAGGCATTTGGCTCAAATTGGTCACCGATCTCTTCAGATGGTTGGGGATATTACGTATATTTACCTTCAATTTTTCATTATAGTGATGCAACAGGTAACGCTTTAATCGAGGATCTTCCTGAGCGTTGGGATAATGAAGCAGCTGGTAGATTGGTGCCTCAACCTAACGGTAATTACTTAAATCAATACCCCATTGGAGTAGCACTATTGGTTACTCCTTTTTATCTTGCAGGTACTGTAATTAATAATGTATTTTTTCAAGGAAGTTTTGATCAATACTCAGGACCTTTTCAGTTAATGGTTTTAATTGCAGGAATGTGCGCGGCCCTTATTGGGTTTTATTTTTTGTGGAAAACTTTAATACGTAGATTTTCGGAAAAAGTTACGTTCATTTCTCTTGGGCTCATCCTTTTTGCTACAAACATAATCCACTACTCTACTTACGACGTTTCTTTCAGTCATGTATTTAGTTTTGCGTTATTCGCTTACCTACTCTATCTTCTCGATGATTTTACGTTAGATAAGAAGAACTTTGGATACTTTATAAGATTAGGACTAACATTTGGGTTGATAGTTACAGTAAGACAAACAAACATTATTACGGCTTTATTGTTCCTTCCAATGTTTTATAAGATGTTCAACAACTTTGGAGTTAAAAGAGTTATAAAAGAATACAGGAAGCTATTACTCGCAATGTTTATTACAACATTTCTTGTTTTCTTTATTCAGATGCTCTACTGGAAAATTAACATGGACAGTTGGTTGGTATTCTCTTACCAAGGTTCATATTTCGACTTTCTTCATCCAGAATTTTGGAATGTGCTATTCAGCTTTAGAAAAGGTCTATTCTTGTGGACTCCAATCTTATTAATTACACTCCCAGGGATTTACTTGATGTTCCGGAACAAAGACAAATTTAGGTTCATTATTCCACTATTATTACTATCTCAATTGTATATAGTGGCTTCTTGGTGGGCGTGGTCATTCGGATTCGCTTTTGGACACAGAGGATTCACAGAATATTTGATTATTTTTGCTATTCCGTTCGCCTATGCAATTAAATACATTCTTTCAAGGCGAAAAGCAATTCAGTATGCTTTCTTTATCTTGTTCGCATTCTTTATAATACTAAACATGAATTCTATGCAACAGTACTGGCGAGGTATCCTTAATCCAGACGGTATGACTGCAGAAAGTTACGGTCAAATATTTATGAAGCTTTGCCTCGAAGCAATTCCAGGTCAGGGTTGCCCAGCGGTTAGATAAGTAATATGGACTCCAGAAAAGGAATAGAACACGAAAGCTTACTTAGAGGTGCTCATTCCGACAATGCAAATATCGGTGGAGCCGGAAGTATTCACGCGGTTATTAGGCAGTACTGTACTCCAGAACAGATTGATGGTGCAGATTATACATTAACTGCAAAATTTTCCTCACTGGCCTATGTTGCTAAAGTACTAAGCGAGTCTATGAGACATGTAAATATTCTAAAAGATTACTATCCTCTGCTTTTCAAAAAATTAAAAGCTTTTGCTGATGCAAACGAACTCACAGTGATTCAACTTTTAGAATACATTGTAGAAGGTAGATACGATCTTCAGCAAGATATATTTCCTGTGGAAATTTAGCGTCTATTTGAGTTTTCTGTTGATTAAATTAACTCGGGACGAACTAGTTAATCCCACCCTAAAGTGTGCATTCACATCCGTTAAGCTTAGTATTTTGTCGGAGATCTTAACTTTGACTTGTTCAGACATACAAACTTGGGAGCAATCAATGTTAATTTCAGCTGTTCCTGGTGAAATATCTTTAACTTCATAAAGTTGATCTTTGAATTCAAAAATTAACTCAAGATCAGAAGGGAAAATCCCTTTAGTATTCGGTTCTAGAAATATTGTAATTATGCTGTCGGTGGCTTCTGCTTTTACTAGCGGGTCTGTTTGTCCAATCGCCAATAGAAGTAGGCTTCTACCACCATTAAAGCTTCGTAATAATAAGCTTGCGTAGTCAGTAGATACTCCTAGCCTGTTCACTGCAGAAGTATGATAATTAAGAATATCAAACGGAGTAAATCGTTCCTCTTTAATTATTATGGTTCCTGAAACTTCGGTATCGGTATCATGAATTGTCTGGACAGGCGTTACACGATATAACAGTTGAACAATTAGGCTGAATACAGTTAGGCAGAGCACAAAAAATGTAGTAGACCACAGTACTATATGTTTTGAACGATTTGAGCTTAAGAATTTTGCAATTCCAAGCGCAAAAATCGGTGAGAGTACGATAAAAAATCTCTGTCCCAAAGAATCACCACCCCACCAGTTTGGCCAGAAGTTATAGAGGATTAGGAATAAGAGGTAGGCCGCAGATCCGAGTTTATAAATAGGTTGGCTATTTTTAACCGCAAAATAAAATATGCTAACAGAAGCAATAATAATCAGTGGCGACCAAATAAATAGACCACGTATATCTGAGAAGAGGATATTTATTAAACTGAAATTACTAAGCGAGAATTGTTCTGAGTTATGACCAAACATGAAGGGAGAGCCAAAGGATACAAAATTGTAGTAAAAGAATGCAATTGCAAATGGCAACCCGGCTAAGGCAATGTACAGACCAGACTTAATTCGATGCTTATAAATTATGTAAAATACAAATGGAAGTGTTAACACAATATCTGCTGGTCTTGTCACCGTTAATAAACCGATTGCAAGCCCAAATCCAAGCCAGTTTCGGCGTATTGGGCTTTGAAGCGTACATAAAAACAAGTATAAAACTAAAGTAAAAGAGAATAATTCATTAATGTGAGCATAGCTCGAAAAGTAATACAAATTTGAAAAAATATACATCGAAATGTATACAGCTAAAACAGAGAACATTGAGTTTCTATTTGAAAACCCAAGTTTCTGCAGAATTTTGTATGTTAATACGACTGACGCAAAAAGTACCAAAGTAGCTGTTAGTAGAATAGCAATTCCATCGTTTAAAGAATGACCGTTGAAGGCTTCATAGTAGTTGTCTGGCGAATCAATTAACTTAGAAAAAGTAAGTCCAGGAAGCCAGAATATGCTACTTCCGAATGGATAGTCAGTTGAGTAATTACCTCGAGCATCTTTGTTTACTGCATGCCCTGTATATTCGAAATAGCTCGGTTCATCTTGTGTAACTAATTGTCCTTTAGTAGATAGTGTTTTTGCAGTGTGGTAGTAACCATAGCCATCACCGAATATGAATGGAGATCCGTTAATAAAAACTGAGGAAAGTAAAATTATGAAGATAAACACCCATTTAATCATAATTTATTTTGGGTAACAGTACTCCAGTGTTTTCGGCATATTTTTGATACTCCTCATTGCCTTTATACGTCTCCTCAATTGTAGGTATTCCAGTTACGAATATTAGTAAGAATGTTATGTAGATAGGGCTAAAAATCGTAAATAACTCTGCTCCTACCAGGTTTGAGGATGCAAATATGAACAATCCCCACCAGCATAAAATCTCTCCAAGGTAGTTAGGATGTCGAGAATACTTCCAAACTCCTTTCTTTATAAACTTGCCATCATTCTTGGGATTATTTTTAAAAATATACTTTTGATAATCGGCTATTGTCTCTAAAACTAGTCCGAAAATCCATAAACCAATACCAACAAATGCTAGAGTCACTAATGCGTTAGGCTTATCTTTTGAAATGAAGACTGCAATTGGAGAAATTATTATTGCTACGCTTACAGCTTGTAGAAACCAAAATTTAAAGAAGCTCCAGAAATTCTCTCTTACACCATCAAAACGTTTGTCTCTTTTCATCTTATTTATCCTTATAAAGAGAAATCCTGCTAACCTAACTGCCCATGCAACTACCATAGATGTCGCTATGAGGTTAATGACCGAGTATTCGCCTTTAGCTATAAGTACAGTTAGAACTACTGCAATGAAGGAAAGTCCATAAGAAAGGTCGGTAACTTTGTCTGTCTTGTATTTCGCTGCAAAGAAGAATAATACAAAGTTTACTAATATTGATACGCTCAGTGTTAAAAGTATTACCATACAAAATCATACCATGGTTAAGCTTCGCTCACCATGAATTAATAGTCCTACTGACTACTGCCAGATAGATAGAATTACCGTTGTAAAACGGTATCGACGATCAATGTCAACTAACGCTGGTCCCGATTTTCAGCGGGAATTCACCCAATCCATAACGCAGGTTTCCTGCCCAAGTGCAAAATTTATTACCCAACGTCATCCTTACGAAAGTGAGGATCTCTGTCTGACAAAGTATTACGTTAATAGATCCTCGCATACGCAAGGATGACGTAATGCCTAAAACCAAGGAACTAATGCAGGAAACCTGCATATGCTACGCTCTCTATACTCAATTATAAACCAAAAGAAAAGGGATTCCGTTGCCGGAACCCCTTTATCAAAGTCAAAGTTACTATTAAGCAGCTTCTTCCATGTCTTCTTCTTCAGTATCAACTGAGAAATCAGGAGCTAATACTTCTGACTCTTCGTTTGATCCTTCCTCAGATTCTCCGCCAACAGCGTCAGCTGATGTAACGTTGATTGCTTTTGGACCTCTGTCTCCGTCTACTACTTCGAAAGTAACTACGTTATCTTTCTCTGGTACTGACTGACCCCAGCTTTTATCTAAACCTGTGATGTGGAAGAATACTTCCTGTCCATCATCAGCTTTAATGAATCCATAACCCTTTTCATGATTATAGTGTTTTACTTTACCTTGTTGCATATTAGATTAAAAATAAATAATTACCCTTATTATAACAGAAAATGAACAAAGTAAACCAAAAAAATGAAATTTCTTATATTAGGCGGATTACCCAGAAATCTTTACCCACTATATTTTACCTAAAATATTTATTACTAAAACAAAAGCACCTATAGTAGCAAAAATTGAGGCACTCCAATAGCTTACGTTTTCCCTTCCTTCTCCTCTGTTTAACATTTTTGATACCTTTGGGGATAGGCTCAAAAAACTCAAGCCAAAAGAAAAAAGCGATACACCAAAGTAAACTTCTCGGATCAAAATATTTGTAAACCCTAGAATGAGAAATACAAAGCTCATAATCATGTAGAAATCAGATTCTCTTTTCATAGGAATTTTGTTTAATAACTAATGAAGGAAAATATTTTGGAAAGTTTTCTACAAGTCTTGAGTGACTGTTTAAATGGAGTTCGCTTTTAATAAAAGCTTGTATTCGCAGACTGAAATACTAAAAAATATTTTTAGATTTAGCGCTTTGATACAGTATAAAATAAAAGTATAAATTTGTATATTTTAAGACTGAAAAGCACAATATATGGATAATGAATGATATCCAATATCCAATATCCAATATCCAATATCCTAAATCCTAAATCCTAAATCCTAAATCCTAAATCCTAAACCCTAAACCCTATAACCTAAAACCACGTCCGCTTTACTTTCTCTTCTTTTCTCGAGACAATAAGGTAGTTACTAATATTTTTTGAATCATCCTTTTCAACAAACTAAAAATAACAATGTTGTGATTATTTATGGAACCTGTTCAGGTAATGCGGAGCTTGTGGCAAACGCTATTGGAGATGGACTAAGTGAGGCTGGGTTTTCTATAGAACTTAAAAGGTCTGAGGAAGTTAAAGCGGAAATTGTGGTGGAATTTCCTTTGGTAGTACTTGTAGCTTCTACATGGAATGTAGGTAAGTTAAATGATAATTTTGTGAACTTTGATAAGGACTTTAGAACTATGGATTTAAGTGATAAAAAGGTAGCAGTTGTAGGATTAGGTGATAGTGAAAACTACGATCTCTTTTGTGGCGCAGCAGATATTCTAGAAGCAAGTGTTAAACAAACAGGAGCAAAGCAACTGGGTGAGACATTACGAATTGATGGTCCTCCGCATGGAAGGCTAGAAGAATACAAAAATTGGGGAAGGAATTTAGCTTATATTTTCCAATTAGAGAATGCATAAACGATATAGTATAAAAATTGCAGGTGCGTCAGGACAAGGAGTAAATGTACTTGGTGAAGTTCTTTCAAGAGCATTCAAAAAAGCCGGCTATGGTACTTTTGGTTACCGAGAGTACCCCTCGCTTATAAAGGGCGGGCATGCTACCTTTCAAGTTGACGTGTCAGAAGATTATATAAATTCACCTTCAAAATATACCGATCTGCTTGTAGTTTTAAATAGACAATCCACAAATTGGCATTTAGATGAATTAAAAGAAGGTGCTATAGTCCTGCATGATATAGATAATCCAAGAATTTTTAATGAAGAGGCAAAGATTTTTAAAGAAAAGCGCATTCAGCTGATTTACATCCCCTCTTTAGGAATGATAAAAGATGTCAGCTCGAATGAGCTACATGGAAACATGGCAACAATGGGAGTTGTGTGGAATTTATTGAATTTGGACAAGTCCATTCTAGAAGAAAGTATAAGGAGTCAGTTTAAAAATAAACCAGAAGTTATTGAAAAAAATATTCAATGTTTAGCTATAGGATACGAATTTGCTGATTTTAGAGCTCCAGCTTTCAAAACTAAAATTACAAGGTGGCGAGATGAAGATTTAATAACAAACGGTGAAAAAGCTGAGTTGCATTTAAATTTGAAGCCAGAAGCTACTTTTGACTTAGTACCAGATGCTAACTTCTCCGAAAGTATAACTTTGAATGGAAATCTCGCTCTTTCACTTGGTTCAATAAACGCTGGGGTACGAATCTACTACTCCTATCCGATGACTCCATCCAGCTCAATTTTAAGTTATCTGGCTGACATGGCTGCGAAAACGGGGATGATTGTAAAACAGGTTGAAGACGAAATAACTGCAGCTGCAATGGCGATTGGTTCCAACTTTATGGGAACTAGAGCGCTTACTGGAACATCTGGAGGAGGTTTCGATTTAATGACAGAACACCTAAGTTTGGCCGGAATGATAGAAGTTCCTTTAGTTGTAATTTTAGGGCAGAGACCTGGTCCTGCTACAGGAATGCCGACTTGGACGGCTCAAGCAGATTTGATGTTGGCAGTTTTTTCTGGCCACGGAGAATTCGCTAGAGTTGTTATCGCTCCTAGCGACATCGAGGATTACTTCTACTCTATTCAGGAAGCATTCAATATTTCCGAAAAGTACCAAGTACCAGTGATCGTGTTGACAGACAAATTCATGGCGGAAAGTACTGCATCAGTTAATAATTTGGATTCTACATTAATTCCTGTAGAAAGATATTTGGTTGGAGATGGAGATTTAGAAAAGTTAGTTAGCAAAGATCGATATGAAATTACAGAGTCGGGAGTTTCGAAACGATGGTTACCAGGTCAAAATGCTGCAGACTTCAATTCAAACTCAGATGAGCACACAGAGGAAGGAAATGTTACCGAAGATGCTTTAGAAGCGGGAGTAATGATTGCTAAAAGATTAAGAAAACTTGAAACTATACAAAGTGAATTACCAGTTGACCAAATTCTTAGTAACAATCCGGATCAAATAGTATATGAATGCAACATCGTGTCTTGGGGTAGCACTGGCGCAGTGGTTAAGGATGCAATGCATGTTCTTGAGTCACATGGAATTAAAGTAAGCTTATTGAACTTGAAGCACTTGTGGCCACTAAGTCCTGTAGTTCTATCTGAGTTCTTGATGAGAGATAACACAATACTAATTGAAGGTAATCATAACGGGCAACTTGCGCAGCTTATAAAAATGCAAACAGGTTTAGACGTTGCTTCCAAACTTCTAAAGTGGAACGGGAGACCTTTCTTCGTTGAGGACATCGCTGACCTTATTCTGTCTTTCGTAAAGTAACTTCAATTATACGGATTCCCTACTTTCCCTGTTGACTTGTTTCTCAAAAACTGTTTGAATATATTGAGCATTTTAACTATATGGAAACTAAATCCGTCACTGAGAAAAAAAAGAATTCTGTAGTTCTTTCTGTAAAGGAAGAAGAGGATTCTACTACAAAAACTATAGTAATAATTTTGCTAGTTGTTATTTCCATTTTGTTAATCTTATATGCGATTTATGGATGAGAATTTGATTGGTGAACCAAAATTTAACTTTCTACGGAATGCATTTATTGTACTGCTTGTTGGTATTGCAGTTTTGATCATATTGATCTGGTCTAAAACTCGAAACCAAACTATTCAGATGAATAATCCTCTACAAGTAGCAGGTTCTGAAGGAATAATAGTAACCCAAGATCCACAAGGAAATTTTACAGTTCAGCTTGGAATAGAATGTACGGATGGCGAAATAATTAAATGGGACGAGACTTTCGAAAGCTGGATTTGTAACGACGATGCGATCGGTTCATCAATAATCCCACCTACTTGTACAGGTACAGATAAGCTCGTATGGACTGGAACTGCCTATGCTTGCGCTATAGATATTACAGGATTAGCTCAAATTCCACTCATTTGTAATTCGAACGAAAAATTACTTTGGAACGGAAGTTCATATTTCTGCGATCTGGATTTAGATACTGTTGGCGGGGGAGTTACACCTCCAAGTTGTCTTGTGACCGAGAAATTGCAATGGAACGGAGTTGCTTATGTTTGTATAAGCGATATTTTAGGTAACGATAATCAAACATTAAGCATTTTAGGCAACGACTTAACAATCCTTAATGGAAATACAGTTACGCTACCAGTGGGCGGAGCTATGACTTTGAATGGTCAAAACGGAAATATTCAATCCTTTACTAATGATTCAAACGTAACAATTACTTCAGCAGGCGATGTTCATACTCTTGGCTGGTCTGGATTATTACCTATTAACAGAGGCGGAACTAATTCTAATAGTTCACCTACTTTAGGAGGTATTGCTTATGGAGATGGAGCTTCTTATCAATTTACAACCTCCGGTGTTGCAGGTCAGGTATTAACTTCGAACGGAGTTGGTGCACCTACATGGCAAAATTCTGGTGTAGGTATTTCATCCGTAACACCCGGAGCTGGACTTGTTGGAGCTCTTCCATTAGGACCTGGAGCTATAACTCTTGATATTCAAGTACAAAATGGATTATCAATGGTTGGTGATTTTGTAGAATTAGGGGGCACATTACTTCATAATACAAATATTGCACAAGCTGGATTTAACTTAACTACTTCTGGAGTGGGAAATGTTGGTTTAGGTACTAATACTCCTGGAGCCAGAGTAGATGCAGGTGGCAATACATATGCTTTCAATGGGGTAACTAGCGTTTTCCAAGTATCAAATAATATTGGCAACTACGCAAGTATTCAGAATGGAGGTTCAGTTAGATTTAACGATTTTAATAACGGCGCGGGTGCTGACACTCCCGTACAAGATTTTGTAGGATATTTTAGGCACTATTCATTAAATTCCCCAAGAAATGCTGTTAACCCAGCAGGTGTGTCTATGTTCCATTTAACCAATAACTTAGGGTTTAACTCTGCTCCATATATTCGAGCAGGACTAAATGTAAATAATACCGATCCTTATACTGTTTTAGCTGTTGGCTTAAATAGAGCTGGAGCTCTACAACAGGAAAGCCCTACTGCAATGCGCGTAACAGATAACTATGGTGCCTTAAATGTAAACTCAATTACCAGCATGGCAAAAACTGGTCTTGATATTACACTAACGGGTGCATATACAAACGCTGGTGCAGGATTTGGGATAACTAGAGGTTTGTTTGTAAATGTTTCAGGAGGAGAAGTTAATCAAGCCGCTATATTTGTTGGGGGTAATGTGGGAATTGGAACTGCATTGCCACAAGCCCTTTTGGATATATCAGCAGTAGAAAATACAGAACTATTTAGATTAAGTGATACAACAAATACAGATAGCTCTGGATTGTTTACTGGAAATCAAAACCCAGAAACTGTAGTAGCTGCGCAACTAGGTTCACTATTTTTGGATAATGCAAATGGATTAGCATATGTAAAAAGCGCAAATGACGGTGGAAATACTGGTTGGGTTGCTTTATCTACAGGTGCAGGAGTAACTTCTGTTACGCCTGGGGATGGTTTGGTGGGTGCTTTACCTTTAGGACCAGGAGCAATAACTTTAGATGTTCAAGCGCAAAATGGACTGGCGGTTAATGCAGATTTTGTTGAGCTAGGTGGCCCTGTTGGAGCAGCGGGCGCAGCACAGCTTTTAAGTAATCGTGAAATCCCCCTAAACGGATTTGATATTAACTTTTCAGTAGGAGGTGTAGCAAGATCGCAAATTGAAGACGATGGAAGCATAAGATCGTTTATGGATTACAACGTAGTTGGAGATTTTATTCAATCCGGTTCTAACCTTGGTATTTCTGGAAACAATATGCGGTTGACTACAAATCAATTAAACTTTGTAACTCCTGCAATATCATCTGCATCACAGGCTACAACATGGAGCACTGGAGGAAATAACCTGACTTTTACATCGGCAGCGGGTAATAACTTGTTGCTCAGGGCAGCTACGACTGTCAACGGCCAAGCCTCGTACGAATTTACAGCTGGAACAGGCGGTAATTCTCCTGGAAGTAGACGAGGAATTTCGCTTGTTTATAACGCAGGTACAATAGCGGCCGGAATTGATGAAATAGGTCAACACATAGTAATGAACGATAGTAGAGTTCTGACTGGAAATGTATTCGGTCAAGTATTGAACGTTACCGGTGGAACTAATATAACAAGTACAAGAATTGGATCTGAAATTATAAACAACGAGAATAGTGAATTTATTAGATTTACAGATAATACAAATACAGATTCTTCGAGCTTGTTTACTGGAAATCAAAATCCAGAAACAGTAGTTTCGGCACAATTGGGTTCAATTTTCTTGGATAATGCAAATGGTGTAGCGTATGTAAAAAATGCCAATGATGGAGGAAACACAGGTTGGTTGGCTCTTCTAACAGGTGCTGCAGGTTCACCATGTCCAGGATCAACAACGATATTCTGTCAAAACGGTAATAATTTTGGTGCAAATGGAGTTTTAGGAACTAACGATTTATTCAGTCTTGCTTTTGAAACTAACGGTGTAACTAGAGCTTTGTTCGATACTAATGGGCACTTTGTACCAAACTTAGATGACACTTATGATTTAGGTTCTAATACAAACAGATGGAGAGACTTATTTGTTGGACCTGGATCAATAAATATCGGAACAAATGGAAGTAACTACGGAATTTCTTATGATACTGGATCAAGCTCATTAGTATTTAACGAGGCAGGGGTAGCGAGAAATTTTAGAGTCGAATCTGTTGCAGATGTTAATAGTATTTTTGTTAATGGAACTACAGGAACAACAGGTATTGGAACAGCAGCCGGTGCTTATCAAATGACTGTAAGTGACAATGGAGGTAGTTTAAGTTTACTAGTAACTAGTGGAGGTGGCGACTCTATTTTTGCTCAAGGTGGTAGTCTTGGAAATACATTTACTTCTAGAAATAATAACTTAGGAGTACATCACTTAAACTCAATTAACGGAGCTAGATTAGCATTAGGTGCAGATTCTGGGGCTAGTACTACGAAAGAAACCTTCACTATAATTTCAAACGGATTTGTTGGTATTGGAGCTCAACCTGGAGGTACAGGCTTTCCAGTAACCCCAAGCAACCCTCTTGACTTACATACACAAGACAACAACTCAAACTTATTTAGAGCTTTTGCAATTACGAGAATTGATGCTGATAGCGTAGCATCGGATGGCATTGCAACAGGAATGCTATTCAGGCTTGAAGGAAATGGAGGCAACACAGGTAATGTTGGAGCAATAGATGTGTTTTTAGATGATTCAGATAATATTCTTCCAAATTCTTCTATGCGATTCACTACAGTTTTGGATGGTGCATTTGCGGAAAGAATGCGAATTACACAAAACGGTAATGTATCTATTGGTAATACGTTAGACACAGACAGACTTACTGTAGGAGATGGAGTTTCTGCTATACAAAGAATAGTTATAGACTCTGCCAATCAAACACACGTCTTATTCAAACAAGGCGGTAGTAACCAATGGGGAATTAGTAACAGTGATAGTTTACCTGGATTATTCAGTATTTATGACTACAGTGGTGGAGGAGATGCATTTAGTATCGAAGCAGGTGGCTTTGTAGGTATCGGCAACACTAACCCAGGAGTGCGGTTACATGTTGGTTCAAATGCAATACCAATAGCTACAACAGTAGCACGATTTGAGAACGCAGGAGGAACTTGCGATGTAACTCCTAATATTGCAGGAGGTATTACTTGTACTTCAGACGAAAGATTTAAAACAAACGTTCAAGAATTCAACGGAGCATTGAACTTAATTAATCAAATTGATGTCAAATCATATAACTTAATCAATGGAGGTACCTACCAAGTTGGAGTTATTGCTCAAGGTTTAGAGCAAATTTTACCTGACTTAGTAAACACAAATGAAGATGGATATAAATCTGTCTCATATTCTGGATTAGCACCATATCTTGTTTCTGCAGTTCAAGAACAACAGGAATTAATTGAAACTTCTGAAGAAAGCATCATTAATCTACAAGGAGACATCGTCAATTTACAAAATTCTCAGAATTTAATTTCTGTCACAGACTTCCAAACTTTGAGTGTAGACTTCGCTGCTCTTTCACTTGAAGTTACTGAATTAGAAAACAACATTACAATTACAAACGTTGCGCTACAAAATGAAATTGATATTATTAAAACTCAAATTGCAGATTTTGTTACTGTAACAAGTTTATCAACTGGTGCTGTAACAACAATTCAAGTTAACGATCTAACAGTTGCAAACTCACTAAACATCTTGGGAACAGTCACAGTTGCTTCTGCTGCAACATTTAATGGTAACGTTGTTATTGCAAGTAATTTGAATGTTCTGGGTAAACTAACATTAGGAAGCGACAACTCAGGAGAAGTTGTAATTCCAACAGGTTTAGATATGTTTGAGGTTATCTACTCTACTCCATATCCGATAAAGCCAATTGTAGTTGTGTCTCCGCGTGGAGAAGCTGCTCTTAACGATAACTTCGGGTATACTATAGTTAGCGAAACCGAATTCGGATTTACAATAAAATTGAAGTCACTTCTTTTGGAAGATGTAACATTCAACTGGATTGTAGTTGGTAAATGAATTTAAATCTTAAATTACAAATCCAAAATCTCAAATTTATATTGAGTCTAGAACCTTGGATCTTTAAACTTTTTTCAGATGTCCTGTAATGACTGCGATACAAATTACGATTATGAATCACAAGCTGTTAAAGTAAGTGACTATTATTCTGACGTCCAGCCAACTTGGTGTTCAGGTTGCGGAGACTATGCAATTTGGGCAGCAATCAAAAGAGCTTTAGTTGAATTACAAATTCCAACACACGAAGTTCTTTTCTGCTTTGACATTGGTTGTAACGGAAACATGAGCGACAAAATCAAGGGTTATAGAGTTCATTCGCTACACGGAAGAGTTTTACCTTTAGCCGCTGGAGCAAAACTAGCAAACCCAAATGTGAAAGTAATTGCTTTTGCTGGAGATGGAGCTACTTATTCCGAAGGAATAAATCACTTTATTAATACAATTAGAAACAATTACCCAATCACACTTTTTGTTCATAATAATGGAAACTACGGTTTAACAACTGGCCAAGCTTCCGCAACAACACATCAAGGTGCAAAGCGAAATGCTAGTCCAAATGGACCTGAGGCTAATACACTAAATCCAGTTCACTTAGCTTTATCGTTGAATGCGCCGTTTGTGGCTAGAGGTTTTAGTGGGAATATCAAGCAACTTGTAGAAATATTTAAAGAAGCGATTATGTTTCAAGATAAAGGATTAGCCTACGTAGACATACTTCAGACTTGCCCTACTTTCAATAAAGAAATGAATAACGAATGGTACAGTGAACGAATTTCCAATCACCAAGCACCAATATCCAAACTCGAGGAAGCTTTGGCGTTCTCAAAGGATCAGGATAATAATATTGCGACTGGAATTTTGTATAAAGATGAGAATTCTTCAAACTTTTTGAAAAGAATAAATCATGATAATGTTTCTCAAGTAGATCTAGTTAGACAGTACAATGTGGATCAATTTGTTCAAGATTTAATTTAATGTACTACGTTTATATTCTTCGATGCTCAGACGATTCACTCTACACAGGTACTACAAATGACGTCCAAAGGCGTTTAAAGGTTCACGAATCTGGAAAAGGGTCTAAGTACGTGCGAGCAAAATCTCCGTTCAAATTAGTCTATCAGGAAGAGGTTGCAGATAAATCCGCAGCTTTGAAAAGAGAAGCTGCTATAAAAAAGATGAAGAAGGAAGAAAAGCTCCTATTGCTCATTCAGTAAAGCGAAAATATGTTCAGCAATTTGGGTGCAGGTTTGCGTATTCTCCCCCAATCCACATTATAGACAAATTTAATAAGCGTTGAATTATAATACGGAACTAGTGCTCCCGATTGAATTGCTCTATAACCAGATGGATGTATGTATCCGAACTTATTAATGCTGTTCACATCAATGTATGCAGCTAAGCAGTATTGAATTAGAGTTTGAAAACGTCTTATGTCCGCAACATATTTGTGCGAAACTTCATTTTCAACAGCACTGCAATTCTCAAAATCGATTATTTGGAATCCTAAAGTTGAGTCAACTCCAATGTTGCAAGGTTTTAGATCCCCATGAGTAAATCTTAGCTCATGGTGTAGACAATCCATGCCTTCCGCAATTTCCCTAACAAGTTGAATAAAATCCTTTTCACTCAGTAATGCGCACGGTGTCATTCGTTGGTCCACAGGAATAGTTGATGCGTAATCGGAAAGATCCCCACGATCCATTAGTGGATATAACCTAAAGACTGATTTCCCACCCATTGCGAAAATAGAAAGTGCTACCAACAAATGTTTATTTACTCCTAGCTGTAATTTTTCCGCTTTCTTATAAAGAATGTCTTCATCTGAACCCCAAAAAGGCACAGCACCAAATTTCTTCAATACATATGGGAAGTCTTTGAGTTTGAGAATTCGATCGTAGGTGTCGGGGACAACCACGGCTTCTCCATAATATCTGAACTTGTGAATTTGCTCCATAATGTGAATTGTAGCATTCTCATATGTAAGTGATAAAATAACATGGAGAATACATTCAATAAAATTTAAACTAAGTGTAGA
>CAZYSE010000023.1:0-16616 GCA_964650085.1 uncultured Candidatus Saccharibacteria bacterium
ATGACAAATTAGTTGTTGTTGAGAAAGTACCGCAAGAGTATTCAACCCTGCAGAGTTTTTTGTTGGAATGCCTTCCTTTTCCCAAATCTCATAAATTTCTTCACGAGTAAGCAGATTATTTCCCTTCAAAGCTCTTTTTACTAATTGCGCAGCTTTTTTAAACACCTCATCGTTTAAACCTAGCTTTTTAAACATCGAAGCGTACTTTTTAACTCTCATCGGCCATGTTCGAATAATCTTTTTCGATTCAATAGCTTTCTCAACTTCATTTTGAGTAGGCTTATTCATTCTTAGAGCAATACTCCAAAGCCCGCCTACATATTCTTGATCTTGCACAGCCAATAAATGCCTTACAACTTCTTCGGGTTTCTCGAATTTTTTGCCAAGCAAATGCTGATTATAAAGTCGGAAGCGAGTTATGTCGTTAATAGTCATAATCTAAAGTATACTCAAATTATGGACTTTTTTGAACTTTTACAGGTAAAATCTGAGTATTTAGAAAATATATATGAGTTTAGATTCGTTTAATTATCCAGAAATAGATTTAGTAGGGTATTTTGCTAAGTTAAAAGAAAGCCTTGTAGCAACAGCTACGCCAACATCAAGATTCCCATCATTAACTGCACACAAAGTTATTAGCGCGTGCCCTACTGAATACTTTATAGCTTTCTTACGGGAAAGTATTGTTTCGAGCTCTACCTATCAGAAAGAAAATTGGACGCCACGAATTGATTATTTTAGCGATACTGTTGATGTTTACGTTATGGGATCGGTAGCTATGGATCCAATGAATTTAAAGAGATATATAATTGCCAAACTAAAAGGAACTCCAAAAAAACCTTCGACAATCGCATCCCCTTTAATACAATTTGTTATAGACTTTGCAAAAAAGTCCTCTAGAGGTAGGAAATTTAAATTTAAAGGAACCTTAGAAGAGCTTATTGCCAGACCTGAGATGATTCTTAAAGCATTCGCAGAACTGCTAAATGATAAAAGACCAGAAGAGCAGTTTAGAGAGCTTTTTGTGCAACTGTTCGAAGACTACTCTACATTTTTGGTTGACGAGACTTGATTTAAAGTGTTTACAAAACTGAATCCTAGTTGTTAGAATCGATAAGTTAATGCATACATATGCCTTCTACAAATAACTTGATCGATCCAAATGCTGATGTGCTTACTCCAGAATCTCCAGCCCCAATACTTGCACTCCAACCGCTTAAACTCCCTCTAGGTGAAAGTATACATATCCAAGGCAATCAAATGGTTTTCGATTGGATGGTTCTGAGAGAAGCCTTATACAGCTATATTTCCGATGATGCATACGAATTAGGAGTATCCGTATTTGTAGAAGACTTTCCTCGAGAAATAAATCTATCAACTGCATTGGTTCAAGAAGAAGGTAATTCAGAATCATTTACATGTTCAAAAGCGGAACTATTAACAGGATTAATCGAAGCTTTAAACCAGTATCTAAAAAACATTCAAGAAGGTAGAATTAGGAAAAGTATATACGAAATTGAGTATGTAAAAACTATAATTGAAGGGTTGCAAGACGAATTAGATGACGAGAACGAAGCTATTCAAATTTTCAAAACAAACATGATCTTTATTCGACAAGGTTCTAATGTTGTAATTCTTGAATATTACGAAGAATAATATGGATAATCTAGAAAGCTTTGGCGGAGTAAATGTTGGTAAATTACCACCAGAAGCTTTAAAAAAAGTAATAAGTGGAAAAAAAGTTTCTATACCACACTCAACACCAGAAAGCTTAGGCGCTATCGATAGTCCTGGTGACGAAGGGACTGTTTTAGACTTTCCAGCGATAAAGCCAAAAAGAGATATGGTAAAAAATCCTCATAGTACTAAAGTTTTAGACCTTTCCGAGGAACTGGCTCATGGGAGAAGAATTGAAATTGCAGAAAAGTTTACCGAAGCAAATATTGTAGACGAAGACATAATGGCAGCTTTAGCAATTGTTCATTCTAGAACATCTTTTAGATTTCTAAAAAGCATAATGAAGCAAGCTTTAGGTGAGCACTATGCTTTTTATTACAGAACTTATATTGTGAGAGATGCTCAACAACTAAGAGATCATCCACTTCAGTTTGCCGAAATGGCGAGAGTTGTTTTAGAAGAAGACTCAAGACAAAGCGACTTTTCTTATCCAGAAGTTGCAAGAGTTTATATAGAAGCAGGAATGCATTTAAGCCAAGGTTTTGCAGAATACTTTTTGAACGAAAAAATGTCTACAAAACGTATGAAGGATTACCTTCAAGTTTTGTTCATAGGCTTTGTTGATGACTATGTAAATCCAGACAACACTTCTGCTCAGAAGAGTTTAATTTCGAGCAAATTCATGAGTTTTATACAAAGAATTATAGAAGTTAGAGGTTCTCTAGTAGATCTATCTACAGCGGGTTACAAATATTTTAGTATTCATGTTGGAGTCGAAAGAGACGAGTATATTGAGCTTTTAAAACTGTTCATGAAATCTTCGACATTCAACAATAAGTATTCAAAAAAGCAAATGCTAACCCATTTAACAGATATGGTAGCATTTAATAAAAATGCAATCGCATTAGTAATTGGAGATAGTATTAATGATTACATTTATGGGGAACTAGGTGGATATAGCGACGAAGAATTAGAAATTTATATTGCAGTAATTAGAAACAAAATCCAAAAAGGTAAAGTTAAAGTAGATACCCAAGGAAGTTTAACTCAAAATCCTAGAACAGAACTTTTCTTTGCACTAATCGAAAAATATAGACGAGGAGATCCGCTAGCAAGAGATGAAGTTCTAAGATTGTACAAACAAGACCCAAATCTAGAAAGATACAAGCCTGCAGAATTAAGGAAAGAAATTTGAATTCGGTAGTTTATTATTGAGAAAAACGTCACTAATCCTCACTAGCATATAAGTTGGTAGTACATCGCTACCGCACTCCGATGCGGTAGCGTAACCGATTATTAAGTTAACAAACTGTTATTGTGAGGAACTTAGATTCAACTAGTAAATATTCTTGAATGAACTAAGCGATAGGGTACCGCATTTACTGCGGTACCGCGAAGAGAGTTAACGTCACAAATCATTATGCTCGAAGCAACCTACTACTGGCTTTTCGGTTCTAAAGTGATTTAAGCTGAGCAATATCTTTAGTAATCGCTTCCCTAAATTCATGATCTGCAAAACGCTTGTTAACATTTTTTGCAATCCACCAAAGTTTATCTACGCATATAGCAAGACGTGTGAGTACAAGCTTTCTTTCGAAATCTTTATCTGTTCTAATCACTCTTTGGAATCCTTTTAGAATAAATTCCGCTTCTTCTGGATGATATGCAGTAAAGTGAGCTATGTCGAATACATTACTGGCAGATCGAATATCTCCCCAATCGATTATTCCAGAATACCTTCCATTACTTACGTAAATGTGAGATAAGTCAAAATCTCCATGGCATAAATTTGGTCTTCCTTCTGGAATGTATTTAAACACAAGCATTTTGTATCTTTCCAATTGATCTTCCGTAAATGTTGGGAATCCCGCTGCTTCTAAATCTTTAACTTTTTTTGAAAATTTATCTAGCAAAAAATCTTTGTAAAAATCTACTTCTCCAACAAGTTCTCTCGCTTTTTTCTGATCACGTTTTATCCAGCCGTAGTTGCTGGTAGGAATATGTGTTGTTCTAGCGATGTCTTCTCCTGCATCTTCGAGTACGGATTCTACACAAGAATCGTACTCTGCTCTGTTTTTCTTTTTTAATGCTTCTAAAGATAATCCAGGAAGTGCTTTAACAATCATGTAAGAATAGCCTAGAGTTGCGTTTGCGTCGTCCCAAGACACAAATCGTGGTACTTTGATTCCTTTTTTAGCTAATTGTTCATGAGCAAGAATTTGAGGAGAGACCATCGTTCCTTTATCTTTAGGCATTCGCAGATATAGAGTATCGGTGCCGTTAATTATTTTGTAAACGTTGCTGGAACTTCCTTCTGTAACTCTAGAGAAAGATAAGTTTGGTTCAATTTTTTGAAGTACACGTCTTAATAGTGCAAGTATTCTGTCGTCCATACAACCATTTTACTACACTATTCAACAAGTGACACAGTTTCAACAAGTCTGCCATCGGCATGATGTTGCTTATACAGAACTTTGATTCTTAGGCCTTCTTTAGTATCCAACTCAAATTCGCCTTGATGACTCAAAAAAAGATATTCCAATTTTCCTCCCATAGCTACTGCCCTGTACTGTGAACTATAGTTTAAAGGGTCTAGAGGATCCAACTGTTGTATAGAATACAATCCTTGGTCGGAAATGTAGTCGCATTTATGTAGGGCTTCAAATTTGTTTATAAGAATTCCGTCTGTTTCGTTGGCCTTTCTTATACTTCGTGCTACAAATGTGTAATGTGCATAAAAATTAAGATATTGTTCCCAAAGTTGATGTGGATCACAAGTAAACCCAAGTTCTTGTTGCAATTTCATTTGTAATGAAATGAGTTCTTTTCGATCGGTTGGATCCATTCTTTTAAATTGCGCATTGAAGAACTCATCTGTGTATTCTTCTGCACGTTGTAAGTGCCAAGTATTTAGTGGATTCTGATCAATAGCTTCTGTAGGCACATCTGGAAAGTCCATATTTTTTTGTTAATTGTCTGGATTATATATTCTGGGAAAGAGTTTTGTAAATAAAATCACATTGAAAAAGCCTCCGCGGGTGCAGAGGCTTAATACAATCCGCACCAGCTTGTACCCGGTGCGGAGATTTTTATAGTTTTACGCAGCTTCGAAGTTCTCTTTCAACTCTGCCACTTTAGATTTTAAATCTGCAAAGGCTTCTTTTCCTTTGTCACTTGCTTCGTCTTTAATATCGTCGAAACCTTTCTTTAATTTCTTAGCATTAGTCTGAAGTTCTTTTAGTTCTTTACTATTTTTACCTTCTTTAACTTTTGCCTCGATATTATCAACAAGTTCGTCGTACTCTGCTCTTAGTTTTTCTAAAGACTCTTCAAACTTTTCTCGAACATTTTCAAAAACCTCTTTTCCTTTTTCACCTGCATCCCTCATTGCATTACCAATCTTTTCTCTGTTCTCTGGATTCGATAAAACCTTAGCAGCTAATGCTCCAGCTCCAATAACGGCAGCACCTGCAGCAACCTTTCCGAGTATATTATTATTTTCTTGCTTCTTAGCCATAAAATTTTTGTAATAAATACCTTGAATTGTATTATCCTTTTACAAGCGCTTTCGCAATTGCAAGGAATACAACAGCACCAATAAACGAAACTATGATTGAACCTAAGATTCCACCACTTGCTTCTAAACCTAATAATCCAAAAAGTAATCCACCTACTAATCCTCCAACTAATCCGACAACTGTGTCGCCTACGAGTCCGAAACCTCTACCTTGAACAAACTGTCCTGCAACAGCTCCAGCGATTAAACCTACAATAAGAGAAACAATTAGTCCCATTTGAAGAAAGATAACAAGTAAAATAGATTGCTTATTAATTAGGGCCTTAACCTATCTTACCATTATAACCATTATCCAGCAACGATTCCGCTGATATGGTAGGACTGGAAGAGGATATTCACTAAATGAGAATTGCTAATTTTAAATATCTAAATAGATCCTCGCTTTCGCAAAGATGACCCATCCCACAGCCCACCTGTCTACGCTAAAAGCTTCGACAGGAAGGCCGGCCCAAATCATGGCAGATAACCCAAATCCTAAATCATAAATCCTAAATCATAAATCCTACATCACCCATCCTCTACTATCCTCTCTACAACTAATGTACAATATATTTATGATGTTAGACTTTCTATTCAATCCAAAATCTGTTGCTGTAGTTGGGGTTTCTTCAGATCCTTCTAAACTCGGTTCTGTAGTTTTTACAAACATGATTAGTGCGGGTTATCAAGGAAAACTTTTTCCGGTTAATCCAAAGTACAACAACATTTTTAACAACAAGTGCTACGCCAAAGTTAATGATATACCGGATGAAGTTGATGTTGTTTGTATAGTTGTTCCTCCTCAATTTGTAAAAGATGTATTGGAAGATTCTGGAAATAAAGGAGTTAAAGGAGCTGTAATTATCACTGCTGGATTTGGAGAAACTGGAGATGAAGGCAAAAAACTAGAAAATGAAATTCTAGAAACAGCAAAGAAATATAACATTAGAATTTTAGGACCAAACTGTTTAGGTTCTATTAATACATTGAACAAAATAAATCTTTCGTTTGCAGCAACTAATGCTATCGAAGGTAACATCGCGTTTCTTTCTCAGTCCGGCGCATTCTGTACAGCAATGTTGGATATGTCTTTAGAAAGCAATTTAGGATTTTCGCATTTAGTTTCTATTGGCAACAAGTCTGACTTAAACGAAAACGATTTTGTAAAAGAATGGTTAGAAGATGATAATGTTGCCGTTATTGGTGCATACCTTGAAGATGTTCGTGCAGGACACGACTTATCTAGAATTTATACAGAAGCAAAAAGCCAAAAACCATTGGTGATATTTAAACCTGGAGAATCTGAAGAAAGCCAAGTGGCGATCGCCTCACACACAGGATCTTTAGCTGGATCCATAGAAGTATTCGAAACAGCAATGCAACAAGCCGGAATAACTGTAGCTAAAGATATCGACTCAATGTTCAACTACCTACAAGGTTTTGCATGGTCAAAATTACCAAAAGGGAAACGAGTAGGAATTCTTACAAATGCAGGGGGCCCTGGAGTAATTGCTACAGATTTTATAATTAAGAACAAATTGGAATTAGAAACATTATCAGAAGCCGTTCAAAAACAGCTAGCAGAAAAACTTCCAGCAAATTCTAATATTCATAATCCTGTTGACGTAATTGGAGATGCAGATTCAGAAAGATATAAAGCGGCGTTGGAGATTATGGTTCAAGATGAAAAGTTAGATGCAATTCTTGTGATCTTAACCCCCCAGCTAGTTACAGAAGTTGAAGAAACTGCAAAGATAGTTATCAATAATTTTAAAGTTTCCAACAAACCAATAATCCCAGTATTTCTTGGAGGTCGTTACGTCTCATACGCTATGAAGCGTTTTTATGATAATAAAGTACCAGCGTACCGCGACATTAGTAGTGCGATAGAAACATTAGCAGCTTTATACAATTACAATTTGTATCTCGAAACAAGTGAGGCTCGAAACTCCTCAAGAGCACACACGATTTCTTCTATGTTGGGTAAAGGAAAATATAATAACGAAATTTCAGAAATCTTAAATCTCAAATCTCAAAGCCGTGGTGAGCAAGCATTGGACGAGGAAATTGTGATGAAATTGGCTGAGGAAGTGGGAATTCCATTACCTAAACAAAAACTTACTTATGATAGTGAAGACGCAATTCATTTTGCAAAAGATATTTATCCAGTTGTGATTAAAGCGCCTACAAAGTTAATCATCCACAAAACAGATGAAAAGGCTTTGTACTTAAACATTCAAAGTGAAGAAACTTTAAGAACTGCATTTAGAGAGTTACTTGGAATGTTGCAAACACATGCTAAACACCCTTCAATACTAATACAACAGCAGCTTTTTGCAGATGAAGAAATCTTTGTTGGAATCAAACGAGATGGTAGTAGTAAAGTTTATGAGTCAGGTCAAGCGGGATTTGGTCACTTAATTGCATTTGGAAAAGGTGGTATTTACACAGAAATATATAAAGACATTGTTTACAATTTAGTTCCTACTTCAACAGATGAAATTATCGAAAAGTTGAGGTCAACCAAAGTTTATAAAATAATTAATGGAGCAAGAGGTAAGGATAAGCTTGCTGAAAACAAATTGATTGAAGTAGTAAACGCTGTTCAGAAGTTAGTATTGCTTTATCCTCAGATTTCAAGCCTAGATATTAATCCGTTAATGTTGAGTAAGGATAATGCGATCGTTGTAGATATGAAGGTGTTTGTAGCATTATAGCTTAACCTCGCACTCCAGGATTTAAAATATCATATGCCTCTCCTAGTTCTTGAAGTATAGCTAATTCCGCTTCCTCTCTTTCGACTACTCTGCCAATGTCTCTTTCATGGAATTTAATTTTATATTTCCCAAATACGATTGTTAAATCTGGATTAGAATTTCCATTTACTATTAACTCAATCGTTGCTAATAAATCATCTGTGGTACACATGTCTAACTTACAGAACACATCTCCATACATAGAAACTAAATCTGCTAAAGTAACATCTTCTGGTAAAACTAATTCAATATGGTCAAATTTATTTTGTTCCACAACACCTTTTCGTGGTGCTGGTAGCTCGAAGTATTCAACATCTCCGTAAACTGTATGAATCGGTCGTCTGAGCTTGAAAATTGCTATGGGCCTACCAGAAACAGAATTCATTGGGATAATTGCTTCGGAAATAAGTTGATTTGCTTGTTTAAGTTCATTTTTTTTGCAAATGTATTCTTCAATAGTAGCAACCCTTATTCCAATATGATCTGGCTTGCTTCTCTCAACTACTGCAAGCAATTCAGGTTCATCTTCAAGAATTTGACGCAGTACTTTAATTGATCGATGAACAAACAGATACATTTCTGTGTATTCCTGAATATAGTCAACTGGCCATGGTTTATCCATTTAAATTTCGTCTACTAAAGTAAAAGTACAGTTTCCATCTTCGTAAACTTCTCTCAAAAACACAGCTCCATTTGTTGTAATATATTCACAAACTTCATCGCTGTAGTATGCATCTAAATATGGCTTTCCTTTTTCGTCGGTTTTAAATTCAACACGACAAGTATATCTTTGATCAAATGAATTAATCAAAACCACTTCATACCTACATTCTCCAATTTTCTTGATTTTGTACTTTGTTGCTAGAGTTTCAATTTCGTTTTCTTCAAGTTCGGCACAGAAATTAGCCATTGCACTTGCTTTGCTATTTAAAAATTGAATAAAAGCTCCAATTGGAATTGCTACTCCAGTCCGCTCGTTTATGAAGTTTAAAGTTGGTTGGATAATGGAGCGAAGATACTTTCTGTCGTCTCTTGTTAGTTGATCTCCATCAATAATGTTTTGAATGTACATATTATTCTGATAACTCTACTCGATCAAACATTTCTAAAATAGTGAAGGCTGATTTGTCACCTACTGATTCCTCGTAAATCACAGCACTTCTTCTATCAGTCAAAAAGTAAGTGACTGTTCTTTCTTTCTTGAATACGTGAATATGATTTTCCGACGAATCTTCAACTCTATAAAATTCAAAATAATAAACGACTTCTACACTATCTGCATTTTTGGGAAATGGGAGTACTATACGAAATGCTTGTTCCCTTATCTTTGCTATTTTGTATTCGGTTTTCAACGAGGCAATGCCGAATTTAGTAACCTTATCCTTAAAAGCAGAGAAAGCATCGTCTTCTAAATCTAGAACATGTAGGAAATCGTCGGGATCGATTTCTAGCTCGAGCTGTTGTTTGAATTGAGCTAGTCTTTGCGCAGCTTCTTCGGCTAGTTCAGCTTGATGCAATGCAGAAAAGTCTGTGGGGTCATCTAGAGCGCTAAAATCATCGAGCATGCTTCTGAGTTAATTATTGCCGATTATACGAGCAAGGTATGGGAGTTAGCAAGTGTGAATAGATTTTTTAAAGTGGAAAGGTTGTAGACTAGATAACTGGTTGTCGTAGGATAGTTTTCATCTTATCTGGTGATACTTTTCGAAAATCGCTAAAGTAGATTTCATAGTGTTTTTGAACCATTTTTAATCCGTTTTGAGGAATAAATTCACTGTGAATGTGTTTCAATACTGGACCTTCCTCATCAAACGATCCGATGTGAAGAGTTTGCACGCATTTTCCTTCCTTGAGTGTCTCTAGTCGAATCTCGTTAATTTTTGCTAAGTTTTTATCTTTTACAACTACCTTGGCCTGTTCAAACATTTCCTTGGTTATCCAGTCCGGAGTCATAATCATTAAAGTCCAGTCCCAATCAGACTTATCTCTAGCTGAAGTAAACTTTTCCATATCTTTCGCCCACCATAGTCCTTCTAAAGGCATTACTGCATAATCTTTTTTCAAATCAATTTTACTCATGAATTTAAGTTTGTAGGCTATGGGAAAAAGAGTTTCTACTGCATCTTTAAATTCTTTGGAAGTGTTTGGATCGCCGTGACCGTCGACCATTAAATACTGAAGTTCTGGAACTTCGATAATTTCAATTTTACCTTTATTTGCTTTGTAGCAAGCTAAGGTTTTCTTAAAATCTATTTTGGACATAACTATTCAATTACTTTTAATAATTCTTGTAGTTTTTTAAAAAAGTCATCCATGCTGCTTTTATCATAAGTTACATCTTCAGATTGAAGAGTATACATATGAATCTTGTTTCTTAGCATTCGAATTTCCTCTGAAATTTTGAAGAATTTAGAGTCGAATAACCCTATTCTTTTTGCACACTGATTTAGTTCAACAAAGTTTAAGTTATCCTTAATACTTTTAAAACTCTTCACCATTCTTGCAGTAACAATGTCTTCCGTTATACTTAGTTTGTGTACCCTTTTAACATTCTTGTATGTAGTAAGATCAATTCCAAGATTATTATCTTCTAAGTGACCTTCATCAATCATACGCTGAAGTTTGTAATGAATCAAACACTCAACAATCGATGCAGAATGAATTATCATATCCTTGTAAATCATGTGTTTTGCAGTACTTTTAAGGTCAAATTCCCCCTCCAAAATTACCAAAAATACAACATATTGAAATGTATGTATGACGTTGGATTTTAGAACAGTATTCTGTATGAAGTTGAACCTTTGTGTGACTGAATCAGAATTGACAGCGTTAAATTTGCTATTTAACTTTAATTTCGGCATTTCTAGGTGTCAAAAGCTCTGCAAGGTTAGGATACCCTAGCTTTTTCAAAATTGCGACTAACTTCTTATTTGCTGCGTTAGGAACAACTTTTTTTACTTTCGGTTGAGCGGATTTTTTTGTACTTTGCCTCACTTTTTTTGACATAATAAATAATATCATGCGTCCTTTGTGAAATCTATTAGACTTGAGAAGTCTGATCCTCGGAGATATATAGAAATTTTAACACTGCTAAGTAGTATCGACAACTACAGTTTACCCAAATCTAGGATTTCTTCAATCCCTAGTTGCTTAACAAATCCTTCGTCGTGAGAAATTATTATCATCGCACCTTCGTAGTCTACCAAAGCCTGTGCAATAACTGGTAAATGTCTAAAGTTTATGTGGTTAGTTGGCTCGTCCATAATCAAAATTCCAGGTTTTTGTAGAACGAATCTTGCATAACAAAGCAATCCCTTTTGACCTTCTGATAATGTTCCGATTTGGTTGTCCATCATGTCTGCAGTTATCAAGAAGTTTGCAGCAGTAGAATACAAATCCTTCATGTTCTTGTCTTCCATCACATCTAGTAACGCTTGCTTTACAGTCTCTTGGAAATTTAATTCAGAGAAATCTTGGCTGTAATAACCAATTTTAGTTTCGTCATCGATAAATGTACCTTCTGCTTTTCTTTCCAACATAGCTTTTAAAAGTGTACTCTTTCCAATTCCATTAGGTCCGGCTATTAATAATCTATCACCTTTTCTTAATCTGATTTGAACAGGTTTCGAAACTTGTTCACCGTTTTTTAAAAATGAAACAGAAGTAAGTTCAGCTGTTAGTCTAGGAACGTGTTGTTCTTCAATTCTGAAAGCTTTTATAGTTTTGTCGTCTTGTCTTGCTTCAACCATATTGTCTTGTGCTTCTTCTACTTTTACTTCCAACTTCTTAGCAATCTTGTTCATCTGTGCACTTTTCTTTTTGAAGAAGTTAATTTTCTCGTAGTTGTCTGCAATTGCTTTCTGCATTCGAGCGTTTTGCATTCTATCTTTTTCAAGTTGAATTTCGATTTGATCTAAAAGGTCGTAATAGTTTCCAACATATTGTTCAACTTTTTTAGTATGAACATCAAGGTTTAAAACGCCATCTGTGAATGAGTTTAGGAAATCAGCATCGTGAGAAATCACAATACATGTTTTTGGATAGTTGATTAGGAACATTGTTAAGTGATCGATTCCTGCTCTGTCTAAGTTGTTTGTTGGCTCATCGAGTAAAAGAATATCAGGATCTTGAATAATTGCATAGGCTAAAAGTAACCTTGCTTTCTGACCGCCAGATAAATCTTTAACTTGCTTATTTAAGTATAGGCTTAAATTAACCACCTCCATAACTTGAGCAATTTTCTTGTCGATTGCGTAGTTTGGTTCTTCGAAAGCTGATTCAAAAAATTCTTTTAGGGTTAAGTTTAACTTTTCGTGAGGAATCATTTGTAGTGCTATTCCTACTGTAGCATATTGATCCATGAAGATATCTCCAGAATCTGGCTTTAGGACTTTGGTGATCAATTTGAAGATAGTACTTTTACCTGCTCCGTTTTGACCAATGATTGTTGTTTTAGAGTTCTTTTTAATCGAAAAACTAGCGTCTACAAGGATTGGTTTGTTCTTGTAGCTAAAGTTTACGTTACTGAACCTGAGTATAGTTTCTGTGTTATTCATAGCCCGATATTATAACAAGAATCGGGTTATTTTGCTTACTATTATGTCAACCCTCAGCTATTGAGTGCTTATCTAAAATAGCTTGTGTATGGCTTATAAATGAAGAGTAATCTTTGCTTAGTCGATAGACTACTTCTTGAAGTACCAGTAGTAAGTTTGTTTTTTGTTTTGGGTTGACTGGCGACTCAATTACAGTTTCTAAACATCCTACAAAATCTGGCAGATGATGTGGATCGTACTCAATCAAATGCTGACATAACCGTCTTAATCCCCTATACGCATAATGTTCGATGAGTGTAACGCTATTTGCATTTTCTCTAATATATTCGTTAACGAACATGCTAATAGCTTCATATGTAAGATTTGCTTTCGCTGCAAAGAGGAAATCTACAAATTCGTATGAAATTGGATTGCCAAAGAGACTTGAATATATATGCACCTTCGAATCTATTATAATTTGAGCAATTTCTTCATCAAAAGTATCAAACTGGACTGCTAGTTCTACTAGTTCTTTGGCATCAACTATTTTGTCTTGGATTTCTTTTGGGCTTAGTCCTACGTTTGCAGCATCTTCTGGATCTGCTGAAAATGGATTTTGAGCATGTCTTTTCTTAAGATAGTCTTTAATGTACAAGTCAGTTAACTCTTCAAAACTATACTTTAGACGTCTTCTCATTTTATCTAAGCTATATCGATCCGCAACATCCCGGACTATCTCTACAGCGTTTACGTCTGGATTAAAAGTACCACGATCGTATGCACTTATTGCTTTTTGAATTTCATCAATTGTAAAGAAAGGGTGATTTAAAGTGTGGCTTAAAAGAATACTATTGAAAAGATTTTGCACAATTTTCATTTTTTAATGTTTTAAATGCACGGATTATTACAAAAAATAGGCTTATTGACAAGGTGGAAATACTTATAGCAATGATTAAGTATTCATACTTTTAATGTTTATTCCTCCAATTCGTAAATCCCCTTCGTGAATTTCTATCATATCGGTAAAGTCTTTGTTTGAGGGTTGATCTCTCAACCATGTCCTCGCTGCTTCTACAAAATCCGTACAGAACTTTTTGACAGATAACTGAAGGAACTCTTTGCCATCGTAACGTGAGTCACCAAAATAACAATTACTAAATTTCGTAAGATGTGCTCCGTCGGAAATAAAGGCAAAAATGTCCAGAACTTCCTTTGCTTTTTGCTTTTCAATATTACTAATGCCTTCATGTAATACTGCGCACCTAAGGGCATAGCTATCCTTGCCAGACAAGTAGTCTTTGTACTTTGACCCCATATACTTTTCAAACCATTTGGGATATCGTTGTGATGAGCTCTCTGTACTGCCTTCTAATTTAGCACAAATATCTGGTAATACTAAACAGAGAATAAGAGCTGCATACCAGTTCTTCTGAAGTAAAGACTTTTCTATTGATCCAAGAATATTTTCCATTAGCGTTTGTTAAGTACTATCAGTATATCATCAGAGACTTCAATTCATTTGCTTCTGAGATGTACCTCGTATTTACAAAAAGGTTTTGTAAAGTTAGAATCTTTGCAATTATACATACCTATGAAATCAAACATTAACGACTTCCTACCAAACACAAATTTTGAGTGTGATCTAGACGAGTTGTTCATCGGAGTATGTTTGCGTGAATTGTTGAAAGCTTCGGAGTTTGAAACCGGTGCTTCAGTTTCGATTGTACATTTCACAGATGTGTGGAGTTATATTTCTGATTCTTTAGAAAATAGAACAGATAATTTAATAAGTGACACGATAGTTCATGAGTTTTACATTGAGTTTGCAGATGCGTTATTCAATCGAATTGTATCTAGTCCAATCTTCGATAATTTAAGACGCTGGTATTCTCAATATATTTCAGATGATGACCACTCCACTTTAGATCCCAAAAGAAAATATGTTCAAGATTTGTTTAGTAATATTGGTACACTCCGATTAAGTCTGATTGATTTTCTAACTACGCTTCCAAAATATGATTCATCTTCATCAAGAGTAATGGAATTTGTTGGAGTGATTGATGTTTATGAGGATTATCCCGAAGAACGATTAGCTAGACTTTTCAAAGATGCGGAGTTGGCATTAATGGCTGGAGATGTAGAAGGTGCACTGGAATTAGTGATGATGGAGGTGTTTGGAGTAGCTGAATTCTAGACAAGCTTAATACCTCTATCAGTAATTTCAATCTTCCTTAGTTTATAAAGTTTCCCAATCGATTCTTTGAAAACTTTTTTGCTCATTTTGAACTTGATGTTTATTGCATCAGGGGAACTTTTATCGTTAAATGGTAATTCTCCACCTGCTTCTTTTAAAGCCTGCATGATTTGTTCTGTAGAGCTTCCAATAAAACCTTTGTAACCAGATCTTTGTAGTTTTAATCCGATTCTTCCATCTTCTCTAATTTCTTTGATATAGAACGTTAGTTTATCTCCCAATTCAAGTTCTTGGTGAATGTCGTTTTCAAAAATGAAACCACGATGAGTTTTATCTATAGAAACTTTCGCCCCTAACTTAGTAAACCCATAAACTATCCCGCTTACTTCTTGTTCAGGTTCAAAATCACCTTCGTTTGCAAACTCGTAAAGATGATCGTCTATTCTTTCGGTAGCATATGTAACAAATGTAGTTTTATCTTGATACAACATTACTAAATACTCTCTTCCAATGTCTAAAGGTCCTAATTGCTGGAATTTAGGTAAAGTTACAGAATCACCATTTGGTAATTTTAAGAATGCGCCTGCACCAGTTACAGCTGATACTTTTAAAAACCCTATATCGCCTATTTCCATAAATGCTTATTAATACTACAATTTTATCAAAACGGTCATGGAATTGATATCAAATTCCTTCTGTACACAATCAAAAGCGGATTGTAGAATGATTTAATGAACAATCTTGAGAAACTAATAAATAGGTCAGGTGATGAAGATGTATTTGCAGCTAAAGTACAAGCATTTTTAAGACAGAAACCAAAGTTTACCGATGGTAGCACTACAGATGTGCATACTATGAGAGGTTACCCTGGCTTAGTGATAAAAAGAATAAAAGATAAAATTAGAAACGCTCCTAATTCAGCAGCTGAAAATGCCTCAAAAAGAGTTATAGCAGAACACCAAGTTACTACATCATATTTGGCTAGATTTGTTCCACAAACGGCAATTGTTCAAATAGACTTAGGTGAAGGATTGGAGTGGGTTTTCGTACAAGACAAGGTAGAAGGCAAACCTTTATATGAGTTTATGGTCGATAAAGTAGCGTATGATGTAAGCCCGAAACTGAGAGAAGAGTTAGAAGCATTCTTTGATTCGTACAGACAAATGCGAAATTCCGGCATGTTAATTGAAGATCAACTAATGATTTCTTTTGAAAACTCAACAGTAAATGTTTACGATACCAACAATCTAAAATCTCCGCTAATTGCTCGAGATTTATATATTCTAGAAGGACTTTTTGGTACGAAATCTAAATCTTTGGAAGCTGAAGATGTTTGGGAATTTTTGAAATCAGGTCTATCGCTCGATATGAATTTGAATTTCCAAAACGAAGAAGAGTACTTTGCTCAACTAGGTGCATCTGGTTTTATAGCCTCACTTTATAAAAAGTTTGGTGAAAAATTTTCAGATGAACAAGTTTCTGGAGTCGAGCATTTGGTGGTGGAAGCAATTCAAAATGTTGTATTTTCTTTAAGAGATTTTCCACCTAAACATTTTAGAGATAATGATTTAACGCTTCGAATTAGAAAGAGGCTAGGGTTGAAGTGAGTTATTGACTTGTCTGTTCAATAAAAATATTATGATACTAATTAAAACCAAAATATGAGCATAAATTCCAGGTATTTTGTAATAGCCCTCATGTGTATCTTCGTGATTCCTTTTATTCTGTATATAGTTATAGGGATGTTTTTAACTCAAAGAATTCGCCAAGATACAAAGCAGAGTTTATTTGAGAATGGTAGTGTTCCAGTAGGCATGAGTGGTAACTATGAAGGAAACGCTGATGGTCAGGGATCTTGGCTCGGTAAGGAGTTTTATGAAGATGGAACGGGAATAAAC
>CAZYSE010000024.1:0-5018 GCA_964650085.1 uncultured Candidatus Saccharibacteria bacterium
AATCTTCATAGGATTCTCTTTTCTTGCACTTGTTTTGTTTTCGAACTACATCAGTTTGATTTTGATTGCATACATAGTCGTAACGCTTTTTCATCCTGCGTATAGATTTCTATCAAGTAAGTTGAATTCAGGGTTAGGGGTGGCGATATCAGTACTACTAGTTTTGATATTCCTACTAATACCTATATTCTTCATTTTATCCTTGACGACTGTAGAGATTAAAAACATTGTAGATTCCTTTACGGACCCTGTTAATTTAGCGAATCTGCAAAATAACATAGATCTGTTTGTAAACAGATTTAACGAATTCTTAAGAAACTTCAACCTTGGGTCATTTGAAATAACTAGGGATCAGGTAAACATTGTTCAAGCTGTAAACAGCATCACACCAGACCAGATACTTCAAATAGTTCAAAGCACACTTTTCCCGTTCCTTCTAGATACGGCTAGTTTCTTTGGTCAGATACTATTTGGATTGTTCTTATTTATAATCTCGTTAATCTACTTGTTCCCAAATTACGAAAACCTTGGAAATATATTCAAAAAGTTCTCTCCAATTGAAGATAAGTTCGATGAATTAATCTACCAGAGATTTAGGAATACTTTGAAGGGAGTAGTGAGTGGGACTTTTGTAGTAGCACTATGTCAGGCAACTGCTGTTATCCTGCCTTTGATTGCGCTTAACGTAGGTGCTCCTGTTCTGCTATGGTTAATCATGGTTGTGCTATCTGTTATCCCTATCGGATCTGGTTTAGTCTGGTTCCCAGCAGGATTGATTATGATTTTATCGGGCTTAAGTACAGGAAATATTCCTTCCGTATTCGCAGGAATTTTCGTGATTGTTTACTCTGCAATTATAATCAACGTTGTAGATACAGTCTTAAGACCAAGATTAATGAGAAACTCTGTAGATATTCACCCAATGATTACTATCTTTAGTGTCTTAGGCGGAATCACTTTGTTCGGAATAATGGGAATTATTTACGGACCAGTATTAGTTGTGATGTATATCACGCTTACAGAAATATATAAAACCAAGTACTTGAGCAAAACAGATGAATAGATTTAAGAAATTTGGAAAGGGAGTAGTAGCTGCAATTCTTCTTGGAACTATTAGCTTTTTATCCTTCATGATTTACATGCTTCTTGTTGGAATTCCTAAAACTCAAGCCAGAAATTACTACAATGCTGCTGAAGATATTTTAGACAATCTAATAGTAACTGAACAAGACGTTTTAAAAGCAACTAGCTATCTAGAAATTGCAATCAACTTCTGGCCAGAAGGTTACATTCAAGAAAGATTAGATGAAGTTAACTCGCAAGTTCTCGAATAACTGTCTTCACAACACCCCAAATTTGAAAACTCATCTCCGAAGTAATATTAATGATTGGAAAGTTGTCGTTTTCTGGGACAAGCTGCACTTGTCCGGCATTTTTATGAAGTCGCTTTACCGTTAAGTCACCGTCGATTACAGCGATAACAATTGACCCATTTTTCGCATCAAGTGCTTTGTCTACAACTAGGACGTCCCCGGAGAAGATTCCAGCGTTAATCATGGAGTCGCCTTTAACTCGTACAAAAAATGTCGCCGCCGGGTGTTTAATTAATAGTTCATTAAGGTCAATCGTCTTGTCGATAAAATCGTCAGCTGGAGATGGGAAGCCTGCCTTAACAGATTCTGAATAAAGTGGGATTGGGTGCTTCGTCCCATTCCCTATAAATCCATAAATAGCTGCGACGCTTGTACTTTTCATTAATTAAACCCTCTAATTTCCCGAACTTTGTTCAGGTGTTCTTCGTAGGTTACTGATAAGTATGAATTTCCACTATCATCATGGAAGAAGAAAAAGAATCCTGTTTGGTCGGGATACAGCGCAGCTTTGAGTGAGTTAATTCCGGGATTATTAATTGGAGTAGGAGGTAGCCCATCAGACTGGTAAGTATTGTAAGGTGATTGGATTAAGGTATCCTCGATTAGTGCTGCAGCATCGCCTTTTTTCGTTACATAGTTAACTGTAGCATCTGATTGAAGCCTCATTCCAACACGTAATCTATTGTGGAAAATACTTGAGATAACTTCTTTTCTATCTACACCGCTAGCTTCCTTTTCTACAATAGCGGCAAGAGTTAATCCTTTATAGAACGAGTTAACTTCCATAGAACCTAGCGCTAGATTATCCATGTTGAATGCCTCTGTTACTTTGAGTATGAAGTTACCTAGAATTGTGTCCAAGATTTGAATTGTAGTGAATTCAGGTAAGAATTCATATGTATCAGGGAAAAGGAATCCTTCTAATATTGCTCCAGTTGGAAGGTGAGTAGAAAGAAATGCTGCATTAGTAGGAGAAAGCAATGTTAAGTTTGGTGCATTCACAAAAGCTATGAATTCAGCTTCTGAGAAAACAGCTTCTGAACCTAGTTCTTCGACTATTACTTTAGCAATCTGGTCTGATCTAAGTCCTTCTTTTATAGTTACATTTATTCCAGGTTTAAATACTCCTTTTTCTAGAATGGTTATCAGCTCTGTTAAAGAAAGTTCTCCTCTAGGAATTACGTAATCACCAACTTTAACTTCGGGATTAATGTCATTTATCTTTAAGTAGATCTTAATAATTTCTTCATTTTTTACTAACCCAAGCTTTTCTAATTCCACAAGCAGAGTATTGAAGCTTTCGCCCTCAACCACTGAAAAAGAAATAGGTTCCTCGATGCTAGCGACGTAATTTACAGATTCGTCGTAGGTTTTATAAGCTACTAAACCTCCGCCTATTAATACAATCAGGATTATTAAAAAAATGAACTTCTTCATAGGTTGTTATTAAGATTTTAAAGTGTCTAAATATTCTTGTAGTATTTGTCTTGCAGATTCGGAGTCTATATTCTTGTTCTTTATCTCTTTAAGGTTCACCTTTGCAATTTCGGATGTATAGAACTCGTTGATTAAAACAGTCTTGATGCCTTGCTCAACATAGTGATCCACAACCTTTTGTATGCTAATCATATTTCGATTCTCTCCTTTGTAAGTTGGGTCGCCAATTACGATAGCCGTAGGAGAGTGTTTTGCAACTAATTTATCGAGTGCGGTTAACAGCGATTCAACGTTTTTGTAACCAGTAATTAGCTGTCCAGCGAATGCAAAATTTTCAGTTTCATCTGAATAGGCAAAACCTGTCTTTTTTTCTCCGTAGTCTAGTGCAATTACCATGTACTGCAATACATTGTTATAAATAAAATTCTCTATAAAATCGGCTTATGGATTTCAATAGATTATATCTTAATAACTGCTTTTTATGTTCTGTCGACTCGGCAATAATTTGCCTGGAATGCTTTGATAAGTATATTAGAAGGACTAATCCGCAGAAATGTCATGTTTGCGGAAAGGTTGTTTATTCGGGATTATTGCATAAGGAATGCAAAGATTATACCTATTTAGACGGTGTGGTCTACCTTTCGGAGTATTCCGAATTGATTAGAGAGCTAATTTTTCTAGGCAAATATAGCGGTTCGTACATAATATTCAAGGAATTAGCTGAGTATTTAATAACTTGTAGAAGCGTAGAATTTAATGCAGATAAGGCTTTGATAACGAGTGTGCCATTGCATAACAGCCGATTTCTTGAGCGGGGCTTCAACCAAGCAGAAATCTTTGGGAAACATGTGGGTAAACTCATCAAAATACCATATTTGAACCTGTTGAGCAGGAAACGTAAGAGCAAAAAGCAGTCTAATCTTGATAAAGAAGAGCGATTTAGTAATATTGCCAACTTATTTGAAGTAAGAATGAAGTCATCTTTACTCAATTCCTTTGAGCGGATATACATTTGCGACGATATCTACACAACGGGTAGAACGCTAGGAGAGTGTGCCAAGGCCTTGCGAGAGGTCTATCAAGGTGAAATTATTGGGGTAGTAGTGGCTAAAGTATAGCTCGCCATAGGTCGAGAAAATCGAAATTCGAAGATCGAAAAATGAAAGTTCAAGGGGGTTTGTTTCCTCTAGTCGTCATCCCTGCAAATGCAGGGATCTTGTGGATAGAGAATTATTTTATAGTAAGCACCAAGTAGGGTTAGCGACGCAGAGTAATGCTTTTGGAGGGAAGCTGCTTTAAAAGGATTAAAGAAGTTAAAGCCATAAACACGCTAATGTTTGGTAATTACCCAACACAGTGTCCCTTTCCATAACTCTACATAGCCACGAGATTCCCGCCTGCGCGGGAATGACGTCGGGGGAGGGATTCTCCTCAACCTAGGAATGGCAGCGAGCATTTCCGAACTTCTTACTTCTAGCTTCAAACTTCATCTGTTATGGTATAATAGAGTAGGACATTCGCTTACAGGAACTGGAGAATACCGGTTTTTTAGAGGGGATGTTTAATCGACAGTAAACCCAAAAGTTAAGAGCAAGTAGAGGTTTGTTAGGAGTTCCTCTTAAAATAAATTTAACCTTTTCTGCGAAAGCGGGATCGTAGACGAAAACTAAACGTCAACAACACATTTTCAAATGTTGTTAACACAGTAGCAAATTTCTTTGCGCCAAAAGCACAATTAAACTTCGCTGCCTAAGTTAATAGCAGCGGCTCGAATAAAGTAGAACCGCCGTTTACATTCTCTTTCTCTTATGGGAGGTGTAAGCGTCACACAGTAAGAGTGGGTCGTTTAGCATTTCAGCTTTTTAGGTAAGCGACGAACGCATAAAAAGCACTTAAAGATATTTTTTTAGTTTCGACTCTTTAAGGTAGTAAAAAAACTGAATAAACTTGTAAAACCGATAACTTTGAAGTTTACATGGACAGGGGGGAACCCCTCATCTCCACCAATTTTAAAAGCTCAAAGGTTAAAAGCTAAAAAGCCAAAAAACTCAGAGATGCATTGGTATTTTATGTTTGCGCCACGGCCTTAGAACCCTTTCCTTTCTATGTTTCACAGAAGCTTGGCAGCTATCTAGTCATTCCGACATTCTTTAGACCTTTAAACTTGCAGCCTTTCAACCTTCTTTCAGCCTTTTAATTTTATGCCTT
>CAZYSE010000024.1:5028-15932 GCA_964650085.1 uncultured Candidatus Saccharibacteria bacterium
GCGCTGAAGCTTCGTTGGATAAATTTCTTTTTAATCTTTGACCTTTAACCTTCAAACCTTTCCGTCTGATGATATAATTGGAAGTTTATTACTTAACTTTTTCTGAATGGATTTATTCACAATACTATTCTACCAGCCAATATTTAACCTCCTAGTTATTCTGTATAGAGCATTTGGGGAGAACCTTGGACTTTCTATCATCGCCATCGGACTTCTTGTAAGATTGATCATGTTTCCTCTAACGCTTCGTCAGGCAAAAATGATGCCTAAAAATATGGAAGCTAGAGAAAAGATGAATGAGATTAAAGAATTGTACAAAGACGACAAGGAAAAGTTGAACCAAGAGATGATCAAGCTCAACTCAGAATCTATGCCATTTGTTCTTCAAGGTTGTCTACAGTTAATTCTTCAATTAATAGTATTTATTAATGTTGATAGAGTAATTAGAACAACTTTTGGAAGTGGAGCAACCGAATTCAATAGTCTGGCTTACTCGTTTGTACCTGGGTTTGCTCAAGATTATCAATTTAATGGCAACTTTTTAGGTATTTTTGATTTATCTCAGACTCCAGCCGCAGTATCGAATATGGGTGCTACAGCGATAATCTATATAGCAGTAGTGGTTTTGACCGGTATTGTACAATATTTCTCTATGAAACTGGCGTTTGGAGCACAGACACAGATGACAGATACTATTGCTGCTCATAAGAAAGAAAAGGAAGCAAATAAAAAAGGCAAGAAGAAAGACTCAGAGACAAAAGAAGGCCAGAATGAGGATATGTCTAAGATTATGGCTCAAACAACTAAACAAACTATGATTTTGCTGCCTATACTTTTGACACTTGGTGCCTATAATTTCCCAATAGGATTGAGTTTCTACTGGATTACACAGGGTGCGTTTGCTATAATTCAACAGCTTTATATTAACAAGGTAAATCTTAGATCCGTAAAGCAGATGCTAGAAAGCAAATAATTTATTTTTTTATATTAGAGTTATGAAACTCACAGCAAAGAAAAGAGAGATAACCGGAAGAAAGGTGAAAAATCTTAGAGCTCAAGGAATTGTGCCTGCTACGATTTACGGACCTAAAAGGGTATCTGAAAATATTCAAATCGATCGAAAAGATGCGAGCAAGATCTTCAAAGAAGTATCTTTCAACCAGTTTTTTGATTTAGAACTAGAAGGTGAAAAATCAGTTAAAGCTCTTTTCAAAGAGGTTACTATTCACCCACTCAAAAATGAAGTTTTAAACATTGGTTTCTACCAAATTGACGAAGACAGTAAAATCTCTGTTGATGTGCCAATTCACTTTGTTGGAGAAGCTCCAGCAGTTAAACAGAATCTTGGATTCTTGGTTACAAGTATGGATACTGTTAAAGTTCACTGTTTCCCTAAAGACTTACCATCTGGATTTGAGGTTGACTTAAATTCATTGGAAAACGTTGGAGACACTGTACAAATTTCTACTCTTGTTCTACCTAAAGATGTTGAATTTGATTCAACTATTGATGAAAACTCAGCAATTGTATACATTGCAGCAGCTCAGAAACAAGAAGTTGAAGTTGTAGCAGCACCTGTTGAAGGAGAATTGAATGAGGACGGTACACCAAAGGTTGCAGCTGAAGGTGAAGTAGCAGCAGAAGGCGAGAAGAAAGAATAATCATATCACCCCTCTTTCCCCTCTTAAAATAAGAGGGGATGTCCGAAGGACAGGGGTGATATTTACTAAGAAATGCTTAAAGAAGACCCAGGGAAACCTGGGCTTTTTTATTGTTCTCTTTTTCCATTAAAGAAGTCATCCAGCATCTTCTGCGCGTCAGCAAGCGGATCTCCATCGTAGTTTACTTGTTGTTCATTTACTCTAATATTACTCTGTACATGTAAAAACGCAAGATCTAACTTGTCTTCAGGTACACCTTCAGATCTTAGAAGATTTTGTATATGATCTCTTTGTTCATTTATAGCTAAAGATAGCTTGTAATCTTCAAGATTCCTGTCCACTACAATCTGAGGAGACACTTTGTTTGCAGCTATTACTTCAATTGGTAAATCGATTTCCTCTGGAACTTCGGACATACACTAATGATTTAATAAATATTCCAGATGTTAACTTTCTATAATTGATATTGTCAATCTAAGCGCACAACTAGATCCTTCTTTCTTCGATCTTCTTTTTCATATATACTATTCATATGCAAAATAACGTTCAGTTAGACCTAAGTCTAGAAATTCAAAATTTAATAAAGAAGTTAGATGCTTCGACAGCTATACCTAAAACCCTCAGAGAGAAGACAGACGGCATGATAATGCGTTTAATAAAGATGAGCCAACAAGGCAACTTCTCTCAGGAATTCGAACCAGTTTCAGAGTACATCGAGTGGGTTTGTAAAATTCCATGGGGATCTACAACCGAAGAGAACCTAGACATTTTAAATGCTAAAGCAACTCTAGATAAGTACAATTACGGTCTAGAACCAGTAAAAACTAGAATTTTAGAATACCTTGCAGTGGTAAAATTAAACTCTAGAACTCAAATCGTACAAGGAGAGACTGCAGACTTGAGTGCAGAGATGTCTAGACTTCAAGGAAACTCTTCACATTCACCGATTTTATGTTTTGTTGGAATTCAAGGAGTAGGTAAAACTTCTATGGCTAAAGCTATTGCACAAGCGCTAAACAGAAAGTTTATGAGAATCGCACTTGGAGGACTTGGAAACGTTACAGAAATTAGAGGTATTACTAGAACAGGAAGCGTTAATGCTGAACCTGGACAAATTATTAAATCCTTAATCAGAACCGGCTCAATGAATCCACTAATTCTTCTCGACGAAGTGGATAAAGTGAGTGCCGATACTGGTTTGCGATCCGATGTTATGGCGGCTTTACTTGAAATCTTAGACCCGGAACAGAACTCAACTTTCATGGACAAGTACTTAGATTACCCTGTGGATTTATCAAAAGTCATGTTCATCACAACTGCTAATAATCTAGGAGGAATATCCGCTGCATTATTAGACAGGTTAGAGGTGATTCGTTTTGGAAGTTACAACGACAACGATAAAGTTCAAATTGCAAAAAACTATCTACTCCCTAAAGTTAGAGAAGCAACAGGAATGACAGAAGATCAACTTTCCTTTGATGATGATGTTTGGACTTTAGTAATTAGACCTTTAGGATTTGATGCTGGAGTTAGGCAATTAGAAAGAACTCTCACAGAATTGGCCAGAAAAGTAGCTTTGAAGATAGTGCAGGGTACAACTCAGTCTGTTCGAGTTACAAAGGAAAACTTCCGCGAGTTTATTCCGGAAGACATCGGAATTTACAGCTAGCAGCTGTAAATTCAAAATCTCAAACCTCAAATCTGTCCCAAAGGGATCGCCTTGCGAAAATCTCAAAAAGTCTCAACATTAAGAAACGCCCCGGAAGGCGTTTTGTGATTTTTATTTTTCAGATTTGTGATTTAGCTCTTAATCTTCCTTTCCGTCGATGTAATCTTTATAGTCTTTGTCCTTTTTGATCATCGCTTCCAAAGCTGTTCTTACTAATTGAGCCTTGTGAGTTCTTTTTACTTTGGATGCCCAGTTTAGATATCTGTCCATTTCAGGAGAAATAATCAAAATGAATTTAGAATCTAATCTGCTAATTGCTTCTTTCATAGCTTCGTTAACAGTATCTACAACATTTTTTGCGTTGTAAGTGTACTGAACAAGCTGTTTACTATTATTCCCGTGAATAACTGCAAACTTGTTAGGGCTTTTGTCATCTTCCATTGTGATAACAACTTTCTTCTCTTCGAGTGCTCTTGCAATCTGATAACCGATGTTTGCGTCTGAATCAGAAATTTCCGCTACTAAAATATCAGTATCTTTAATATTTTTGTCTAAAGCAGCAAAAGTTTTTGTTAAAGATTTAGAGTCGATTTTTACTTCATTAACGTTGTGGCCTTGCTTTTTGAGCTCCTTGATACCTTCGTTGAAAACCTTCAGGGTTTTATCAGAAATTGTAGGTGAGTTGATTACTAATACTTTCATATTAAATAGTTGTTTGTACTTGAAATATAGACCGAGTATATCATCAGGTATGGATTTAGGCAATAAATCTTTCCAGATTATTCTGACATTTTTCAATACCAACTTAATAATGTATTATATGAAGGTATGATTTTTAATAGAAAGAAAACAAAAAGTTCCAAGGGTTTAGATACTTTCCTAGCAGTAGATATTGGTACAGAATTCTTAAAGGTGGCGCTATGTGCTAACGGAGAAGATGGTATAGATGTTGTTGGGTACACTAGATTAAAGCAGAACCAAAGCAGTATGTATGCTGCTTTTATTGTAGATGTAGAAGACGTAACCGAGCAGATCGATAAAGCAATTGGCGAAGTTATTCATAAGTCGCAAGAGCTATTTGGTGATGAGTACGGTATACCAAAAGAAGCAATTATTGGAATTGCCGGAGAGTTAGTAAGTGGAATTAGTATGGTGGTCAATTTAGATAGAGAAAAGCCAAAAGTGAAGATAACAAGTGCAGAAATTGCAAAGATAATTGAAAATGTAAAAAAGCAGACTTTCGATAAAGCTAAAGAAGAAATTGCCGAAGAATTAGCCGTTTCCCCAAAACAATTAGTAGAAATTGAAACTTTCCTAAACAGTGCATACATAGATGGCACAAGAGTTGTAGATCCAGTAGGATACGCTGGAGAAGAGCTCTCTTACAGAGTATTCACTACATTTGCTCCTGGTGTTCATCTAGATAGTCTTAATCAAGTTGCAGATAAGATCAACCTTAAAGTAAACGGAATTATAGTCGAACCTTATGCTGTAGCTATGAGTCTTAGATCGTTGAGATCAAGCGATGCTGGAGGAATTATTATCGATGTTGGTGGAGGAACTACAGATGTCGCAATTATTAAATCTGGCGATGTTATTGGAACAAAAATGTTTGCTATTGGAGGAAGAGTATTTACGAAGAGAATTCAAAACGGATTGGGAGTAGATTACGAAACAGCAGAGAAAGCAAAATTGGATTATTCTGACAATCGCCTAATGGAGCAAGAGCGATTGGAAATCAAAAGATTAATAGAAAAAGACATTGGTATCTGGGCAGAAGGTTTAGAAATCACTTTATCTGACTTTCAAGATGTGGGAGAATATCCTTATAATATTTACCTTTGTGGAGGAGGAGCATTACTTCCAGAAATTCAAGAAGCAATCATTTCTTATCCATGGATGAAATATTTAAACTTTAAAAAGCATCCTAAAGTTAACTTCATTTTCCCAAATGGAGTAGATGGAGTTACAGATAGAACAAAATCAGCAACTCTGCCGATTGATGTAGCAGTGTTGGCTTTAGCGAGAATGTACAAATGAAAATAAAGCTCAAATTTCCAAGCTCCAATTTCTAAAAGAAAAAAAGAACATTTTGGAGACTGGATATTAGAATTTAAAAACTTTAATGCTTAATAATTTTTTAGAATTTAGATATTGGGATTTCGAGTTTTTAATGAATTATGTCAATTATAGCCGCATCGAAAATATTTACTGATCAGAACGAAGAACTTACTTTTATTGTAGAGAGAGTTCGAAATGCAGATAAAGATAAAGTTGCTCTGATTATCCCAGAAAACGCATTGGTATTTAGTAGTCCTGTATCTATCAAGATTCTACAAAGAATGATGTACAAGGCAGAGAAGTCTCCTATTGTCGTTACTGAAGACGCTTATGGACAGAAATTTGCTCAGAAGATTGGATTAGTTACTGTAGGAAAAACAAGCCAAATTACAGAAGAGCTTTGGGATATTGCATTCAAAAGAAAAGTTAAATATAACAACAATTTGCGAGATTCTGAAGGAGGAGAAGTGCCTAGTGAAGTTGTAGCAGCAGTCCAACCAGAAATTATTGAGGAATCCGCTGTAATGCCTCAGCCTCAGGCAAATATAGCTCAGGAGGAGCCAAGTTTGGAGGAAGTAGATACTGCATCAAGATTGCCTGAAGATTCTTCAGCTTCGCAAGATGAATTGGAAGAATCTCAAGGAGAAGAGAATACTCAAGAATTAGAACCTGCAGAACAACCAGATTTAGAAACTACTGCACTTTATAGAAAACAAAGAGATAATCCAAAGGTCGTGACGGTAGGCGGAATAAGCGTTTACAGCGGTGGAGATGCGAAATTGTTAAAGAGTCAGTTTAAAAATGTTAAAATCAGAACTGTTAAAGACCAAGATATGGAAAGAACTTTTGAACCAACAGGTTCTGGAAGATTTACAGGAAAAGATTTTACTAAAGCGATAAGCCCTACTAGTAAGGTATCTAGTTTTTTTTCTAGACTACTAGGTAGGAATAAACGAAAAGACTTAGGCGAAACACCAAAGAGTAAATTAAGATCTCGAATCATTCTAGCAATTGTTGTAATAGTATTATTAACAGGTGGTTACCTATTATTATTCCAGTTTTCTAGTGTCGATGTTCGAATTGTTGCTACAAAACAAGACGTTTCAGCTACTTCAGTTGTAGTTTTGGATCCAACAGTAACAGAAATTGGTGAAGTTGGTGGCAAGCTAACGATGCCAGGTAAACTATTAAATGAAGAACAATACAGTGCATCTTGGACTGGAGAAGCTACAGGAGTAGGTAGAAAAGGAAATAAAGCAGGAGGAACGGTTACTGTTTTCAATAACTCAGCAGCCGCAGTTACAATCCCTGTTGGCACAAAAATTCTGAACAAAACAACAGGAAAATCTTACACATTAACTGAAGCTGTAACATTAGCTGCAGCAACTATCGACGATGTTGTAGAACCAGCCAAGAAAGAAAATGTACCAATGGCAGCTCTAGAGTTTGGACCAGAATATAATATCGATACTGCAACTACACAAAACTATTCTATCGATGGTTTTGACGACGACGATGTTTTTGCTAGAAGCTTCGACCAAATTACAGGAGGTACAGTTCAGGAATTCACTACAGTTTCGGAAGAAAATATTACAGCACTTAAAGCTGCAAAAGCAGCAGAGTTTAAAACACAAGCTGAAAATAAGCTGAAAAGTTTAATTCCAGCTGGTTCATTCTTAATTCCTGAGACTATTCAAATAATCGAAACAAAGGTATCTACAGTTCCTAAAACAGGAGAAGAAAGCTTGGACGATACATTTTCGTTAACAATTGAAGCTACTGTCGTTGGTATTTTAGTAAGCAACGAAGACTTTAAGGATTTAGGAGAAATGCTAATCTCAGATTCAGAATCTTCATCGGTAGTTAATCAACTAGAAACACCACAGATAACAAAAGTAACTAAAGGTGAAGGCGACATTTACACGTTAGATATAACTACACAAGGTTCTATAGGAGAAAACCTAGATGCCGAACAAATTGCTCGAGATTTAGCAGGAAATTCATTTCCAAATGCAAAACAGTATCTTGAAGACTTGAACGGAGTAGAAAGCTTCACCATTAGATTCGGACCAGCATTTATTCCAGAATTCTTGCAGTTCGTACCATCTTCAACAGACAGAATTAGTATCAGAATAAACTAATTCGTAGATTTCTTGACATAATTTTTTCAGAGTTGCTATCATACTTAGCAGGTTATTTCGTACCCTGCTAAAAATTATATTTTATCTCACATTTATATGGCAAAATCTTTAAAGATTAAACCAATAGGAGAATTCATACTAGTAAAGGTTTCTAAAGAAGAAGAGACAACTGCTTCTGGGCTTATTGTTCAATCTAGTGGAAAGGGAGAAAGACCACAAAAGGGAGAAATTATCGCACTAGGTTCTGGAAGAATAAGTGAAAAAGGAGACAAAATTGCATTCAATGTAAAAGAAGGAGATGTTGTTTACTTCAAAAAATACTCACCAGAGGAAGTAGAAATCGACGGTGAACAATACTTGATCATGAAGGAAGCAGATATTTTAGCGACTGTAGTATAGAAGCTATAAGTTCGAAGCTAGAAGCTCGAAACAAATTTTACATTTTACATTTCAATTATGGGAAAACAAATCATTTTTCAAGAAGACGCAAGAAAAAAGCTAAAAGCTGGCGTAGATAAATTAGCTAACGCTGTAAAAGTAACACTAGGACCAAAGGGTAGAAACGTTGCTTTAGAGAAGTCATTTGGAGTTCCACACATTACAAAAGATGGAGTTTCAATAGCTAAAGAAATCGAATTAGAAGACAAAGTAGAGAACATGGGAGCAAAGATCTTAATCGAAGCTGCAAGTAAAACTGTAGATGCTGCTGGAGATGGGACTACAACAGCTGTTGTTCTTGCTCAAGCTATCGTTGCTGAAGGTTTTAAGACTGTTGCTGCAGGTGCAAATCCAATGGAAATTAGATTAGGAATTGAAAAAGGAGTAGAAGCTGTAGTTGAATACTTAAAGAAAGTTGCAGTAAAAGTAAAAGGAAAACAAGATTACGAAAGGGTAGCTACAATCTCTGCAAACGGAGACACAGAAATCGGAAAGATTCTTGCAAACATCATCGATAAAGTTGGGGCAGGTGGAGTTGTAACTGTAGAAGACGGTCAAACATTTGGACTTGTAGAAAAATATGTAGAAGGAATGCAGTTTGATAAAGGTTACCTTTCTCCTTACTTTGCAATGAATGCAGAAGATCAAGTTGTTATTATCGAGAAACCAGCAATTTTAATTACAGACAAGAAAATCTCTGTAGCTAAAGAATTGTTTACCGCATTAGAGAAAATTGTAGCCGCAGGAACAAGAGACGTTGTAATCATCGCAGAAGATGTAGATGGAGACGCGCTTACAAACTTAATCTTGAACAAACTTAAAGGTCACCTAAATGTGGTTGCTGTTAAAGCTCCTGCATTTGGAGACAGAAGAAAAGCAATGTTAGAAGATATCGCAGTTCTAACTGGAGGTGCAGTTTTAACAGATGACTTAGGAAAGAATCTAGAGAACATGGAAATTGGTGACTTTGGAAAAGCAGAAAAAGTTAAGGTGAGTAAAGAAGAAACAACTATTATCAATGGTAAAGGAGACAAAGCTACAATCGCAGCTAGAGTTTTATCTATTCGAAAAGAAATGGAAGGAACATCTTCCGACTACGACAAAGAAAAATTAGCTGAAAGATTAGCAAAACTTTCTGGTGGTGTAGCTGTATTAGAAGTTGGTGCTGCTTCAGAAGTTGAACAAAAAGAAAGAAAAGACAGAATCGACGACGCATTACAAGCAACAAGAGCAGCTATCGAAGAAGGTGTAGTTTCTGGAGGAGGAGTCGCATTATTAAACGCATCTGAAGTTTTAGATTCAGTAAAAGTAAATAAGAACGATGAAACTATTGGAATTACAATTTTAAGAAAAGCTTTAGAAGCACCATTCAGACAAATAATGGCAAATGCTGGAAAAGAAGCTGCTGCATACATTATGGATATGAAATCTGGAAAAGGCTACGACGCAAGAAACGACAAAGTAGTAGATATGGTTGATGCTGGAATTATTGACCCTGTTAAAGTTACAAGAACAGCATTAGAAAACGCTGCATCTGTGGCTATGTTGCTATTAACTACTGAAGCTGTCGTATCAGAAGCACCAAAGGCTGAAGTGGCCCCTGGAGCTCACACTGGTCACGATCACGGAATGGATATGATGTAATGCTCGCCCTTCGGGCGAGAAATCCAAAATCCCAAGATCGAAATTCTAAAAGGATCCCGCAGTCATTGCGGGATCTGTGTTTATTGTCGTATGCGAAGTTTTATCTGGTGCTGCTTTTGTTGAGTAGAACGGTGCAGTTTGAGAAAATATATAGATAGGAAACCATTATTTATTTTTTAATTTTAGGCATATGTTAACAGAAGACCAGAAAGCAAAAGCAATTAAATCTGAGAATCCAATTCCACTTCTAAATAAAGGGAGTTATGAAATCGCTGAAAACGAGCATCGTATTTACTTTATCAAGTTTGATAATGAGGGAAATGGTATATTAAGGTACACAGAATACGATGATGAGGAAACTAAAATGAGAATCATCTGGACACTTAGACGACAGAATCATAGTTTAGGTAATTAACCCACAGATCCCGCAATGACTGCGGGATCCAATCACAGAGTGTTGCTAGCTCAATGGGGTGTTCTTCCTATCATTCCAAAACCCGTTTTGCTACCCCGCTGTCATGGTGAGGCACTCGAACCATAGTGCGGGGTTATGATGATTTTGCTACAATTACTGCATGAAACGATACCTCTTTGATCCTGTTTATTGGTACTTTGCGATTTTTTTTAGAGACTTTGCTCAGCAGAATTTCATTAATCAGTACATCTTCTTTTTGAACAAATCGAAAGCTATTCCTATGGCAAAAAATCTATTTGTTCCCATTTATCGCGACGAATCAAGCATGGGAAAAGCAATAGGATTCATAATTAGGTTTATTTGGATCGGCTATGGTAGCGTTGTTTCCTCAGTTAAGATAGTTCCATTTTTGTTAGTAACTGTTGCTGTATTTTTACTTCCTTTTCTGGGAAGTTTTTTGATTCTAAGTTCAATTTTCTAAATGAGTAAGAACGTAAAGGTAGGACAATATTACGAGACTGACATCTTTTTTGATTTTAATCTGATAGATAACCAGACCGAAAGTTCACTGGAAGAGCTCGATTATACTTTAGGCAAAGTTCTGCGATATCTTTCCATGATTCTTGGAGTGATTTCTACTGTAATCCTGCTTGTAAGTTATAGGCTTAACTTTGTTCAGGCTTTTTCTCAGAATCCAGCGTTCGCTTTTTTTGCTGGGGCAGGAATTTTGTTGTTTGTTTATTCACTTTACCTGCTGCGAGATAGAAGTTACGCACATCGAAGTGGTAGTTTAGTCAAACAAGATTTTAGGAGTCTTAAAACTATTCAATTTGATAAGTACTTTGACTTTCAATCTTCTATAATTCTAAGAATTT
>CAZYSE010000025.1:0-9924 GCA_964650085.1 uncultured Candidatus Saccharibacteria bacterium
GAGTAGCTTACTTTTCCAACATTTTTAAATAATCCAGAATCTAGAATTTTATTTAAGAAACTTTCAAAGTTGATTACGTAAGCAACAATACAGCTGAAACATAAACCAACGATCAAGAAGAAAGAGTTCGTAGTAACTATAGGAATCTTATTGGCCCAAACTATCATTGCTAGCACTATTGTTATACTTGAAATAATTGTTCCAATAGTCATCCACTTTTTGTTGTATTGGAACTTCTTGAACTCTAAATATGCAATTACTGCTCCAAAAAAGAACGAAGCAAATCTCCCAGGCTCAGGTAACGTAAGAGTGTTTGTGCTATCGAGAATTACAAACATTGCCGAAGTAACTAAAGCTGTTGTTATTAGTATTCGGAAAAAATATTTGAATTTAAACCTCTTATAAATAATAAATATATAAAATATTATTAAGTAAAATAGTAACTCCCAATTTAGTGTCCAGGCAACGTAGTTGTACTGTGGGACATTCTGAAGTAATGGCACAATAAAAAACAAGTTTAAAATAAATCCTATTATCGCAAAGTTGTTAAAAGTTAAGATTGAAAGCACAAAAAAGTTTGCTGGCAACAACCTTTTGAAGCGAAACTTTATAAAATCTACAAAAGAGTACTGATTTTTTAACAAGGATCTAAATATCAAAAACCCGCTTAATACAAAGAATAAATCTACCCCAATATGGCCAGACTGTAGGAATTTTATAATCCCGACGATAATGGGATTTTCGAATGTAGAATAGTTCGCGTAATCAATAAGAAAATGTAGGTTGAAAACCAGTACAGCACCTACAGCCCTCAAGCCATCAATAGAAGAAAGGTGTTTTTTGATATTTTCCATGGCCGTATTCTAACACTATTGCCGTAAATAACTATTAAATTTAGTATCAAAGAAACTATAGGTATTTTAGAAACGAATTGCTGGCTAGGGAAACTTGTTTGCTTTATCTATTTAATAAAGTACACGAATATTACTTAAGATACTCAACATCCTTCCCAAAAACCTCAACCATTCTATCAAACCATGCAGCTAATCCATTGGCATACTCGCAATAGAAGCAATTTAATTTATGAGCAAACTTCAACTTTGGAAGTCTCCATCTATCAACTACAACAAATTTCTTTCGTGTAACTTTAGATTTGAGTCCTGCAGCTGGAAAGTATGTGTGATAAATGATGATTAACATTGCATCACAAATCAAAATTGGAAGAACCATCCCAAATATTGCAAAGATCGCAATCCAATCTAGAATGAAGTTTCTATATACTAAATTTTTGTCTTGCTGAACTATAAGATTTCCGGTTCTTTCAATAACTTCTTGAGTTGATGCACCATCAGGATCGTTTTTTGTATCCTCGTCAAATAACCTAGCACTATAAAAATTCTTTTGATGAGCCTGATTAGAAGCAGGATGCCAATGCTTTATCGCGCAAGAAAAAATCTCTGTTTGTGCTGCTAATGCTTTTATATATTTATTAGTAACGTAAAAGTATACAAAAATGAAGTAATTGAGAGAAATTCTCGTGCTATCAACATCGTGAGTATATTTTCTATAGAAATCTGCTTTCTTAAGCTTAGGTATCCCGTGAATCGAAAAATAAATCATCTGATAGATTCGAATTGATAAGTCACAAAATGCTAGAGGGATGATGAATAAGTATAGGAGCGGTAATAATAAATATTTCATTAAAGGTTAATAAACATTATTTTTAAAGTATAAATTAATTTAGAAGCTGAGTAAATTGACAACAAATACTCCTCTATATAAAATTCAACTAATATCTATTACCTCTATCAAATGGACGTTAACTTAGTAGCTGTATTTCTTGCTGCTCTCTCCGCTTTCTTTATTGGATTTGTTTGGTACACAATAGTTTTTGCAAAACCATGGAAGGAAGAAATTGGCATGGGAGACGCTGGTTCTGATGTTCAACCACCTAGTATGGGAAAGCTATTAATTGGATCATTTCTTCTAGAACTAGGAATGGCATTTGTAATGGCAAGATTCTTTATCGGAACTGCCGAGGCACTTGGAGGATTAAAAGCTGGATTCTTAATTGGGTTAACTTTAGTTGGATTTTCGTTTGGAGTTAACTATTTGTTTGAAGGTAAGTCTTTAAGACATTGGTTAATTAATGCTGCTTACGTTACAGTAGTTTTTTCTACAATGGGATTGATAATTGGTGCATTTTAAGAAAACTTCGTGATTGTTGATACACATCAGCTCGCTCCTGAAATAGCTGTGGACATCAAAAACAAGTTGTTGGTAGGTACGTGAGTTGAGGAGGTATCCATAGATTGGTGACCCTCCTCTACAGCGTTTTTCTCCACCCAAGTTAATACTCTGTATAGATCTTCGCCTATATCTTCTGTAAAGTAGTCACCTACTGCTGTCGTGTCTCTATTTGTCCTAATTTTCTGTCTGATAGATAAAAGCATTTTGTGTTCTTCTAGGTCTTCGGAAATGTATAAAGCAGGATTAGTTGTATCTTCTAAGAGACTAATTACAAATTTATAAGTTTCCTTGCTGCTAGTTAAGTATTTTAACAACCAAAACTTATACCCAGTTTCTTCTAACCCTACCTCCTTAGCTATGTCTAGCAATATTTGTAACGCTGCAAAGTATGTCATCCCATTATTAGCTGTAGTTAACTCATCACAATCAACAAGAACAACCCCAAATGTAGTAATAGCTTCTTCGCTGGGATGATTTCTTGCTACTCTATCCAACAATTGGGTATCGTACGAGAAATTATGAGCTTTTCCAGGTGCTTCCAAGGTTTCTTTTAAGACAAGAGGTCTGAAGAATTTGTATCCTGATTGAGTATCTGCGGGCACTGTAGGTTGGAGTGTAGATTTCCTTAAGAAACCAACAATTTGTTTTAATCTGATTAAACCTTGAGTTCTATGTGATGTTTGTGATGTAGCTTTCGCAGGTTCGATGTATGTTAACTCATGTTGTCTGCTTGCAGTCATTACTTTAATGTTTGGATTGCTCAACATCTCATTTAGTGGGATACCAGCCATTGTCATAGAGTATGAACTGTCTGCATCGACATAACCTATAATTGTTTTATCAAGGTTGCCAGCATTATCTGCATCTATTAAAGCTTCAGCAAACCCTAAGCATAACGCGCCTCCTCTAATGGATTCATTTTTTTTAATGATCGTTTCTATAGCTTTGTACCTTAATGATTCTGTTTTTTGTTCACTCAAAGCATCGCCTAGGAAATGTACTTCAACATGTTCGGAAAGATTGTTATCTGCAATTAATTGTTCAACATATTTCCCACTTTCATGATCACAAATATCATCTACGTATCTGAGTTTAAATGTTACTTTGGAGTCTCTGGTTAACCATTCAAGCTCTTTATATTTTCTCAATAGGGAGTCTTCACCATTAATATCTACAGGTAGTGTGTTTACCCCAAGAGTTACAGTACTACCTTGCCTTGGAGCCAATCGGATCTTCTCGTGGTACACCGGAACAATCATTTCTAAATGCAATGGATCTTGAATTTGGAGAATATGCAACCTAGAGATGGCAGCCTTTAAAATTAAGTGTTCTATAGTCCTAGGCTTCGAACCAGGATTTAGGAGCATCTCGCTTTCGAAGTTTAGTAAGCTAGCAACCGTATGCACAGAATTTGAGCATATTTTGTCTGCTTCTACGAAAATTGCTTCTAATGCTTGGGATGTCCTAACATCAGAATACTTTAAATTTAGGTCAATTTGATTATCGAACAATTTATTTATTTTAAGAAAATTTAATTATACCACTTGAACATTCTGTCATCAATAATTAATGACGAAGTTATTTGGCTTGACTTACAGATTCATTTGTTTATAATCAATCGATAATTATTTCACACCTAATATGACCGATTTACCAAAATTTCCAGCAATTAATGAGGAGCAAGTAATCTCTGAAATCGAGAGTTTTGACACCAAACCTGAAATTAAAGAATGGCTTAAGCAAAATGCTCAGTATTTACTATCTTTATTGCAAGTATACATTGATGAGCCAGACACTTTTGGTTTGGCGCAAGAATTAAGAGATAACCCAATACTAATTCTAAGAACTGTATTACTATCGTCTGAGACTCTCTACACTTACCAACTTGCTTATAATGAGGCATTATTGGAGTTAGCATCAGCTAACGGAATTGTATTTGAGGATATTGAAGATATTCCTGCTCTATTGCAGTCTATTTCTTTAGAAAGAGAAGGCAAAAAAGCAAAAGAAGACTTAAATAATGGAGGTAAACTAGCTATAGCTTTAAGTGGAAGCGGAGCTTCGGGTAAAGGAACTCTTGGTAAACGAACAGGTATGAAAAGAGTAGTGAACTTTACAACTAGACCAGCAAGACCAGGAGAAAAGCACGATGTAGATTACCATTATATCGATCATATAAATCCAAATATCAAATTTGATGCCCAAGCGGGTACTGGATTAGATAAAGATACAGGATTTAATATTGTCGATATTATTGACGGAGAACCTGTTTATGAAAAAGATGAAAGTGGAGAACCTATTGATTACTTTGCAAAATACGGCCCATATCTTGTAAGTGTTCACAGAAAAGGTAGAGCTAAACACGGTACCTCAATCGAAGAGTTCGAAACTATGTACGAAAGCGGCGAGTCTGCGGTCTTTTTCGAACACGGACCTGAGCAAGTTTTAGAAGCAGGAGAAAAATTACCAGAGGCAATACCAAATGCTAGAGTGTTACCTGTGTGCATTTTGCCACCAAAATCTGGAATTTTACCTTTAGCTATGAGAATAGCTGTACGAACTTATGGAGATCTTGAACATAAAGACACATCTACAGAATCTTACAAGATAAAGGATTCTTACTTAGATTCAACAATTGGACTTGGTCAAATCGAAGAACTAAAGATGTCAGCTAAGTACATTCAGGGAGCAAAGCCATTAGGAGTTGCGTATATCGTAAATGATAATCTACAGGAAGCAGTAGAAGCCTTCAAAAGCTTAATCACTGCATAAAGTTTAGAATAGTATCCTAAGCAAATCGTTTAGGATACTTTCTAACTTATTAACCAACCTTCAAACCAGCTTTCAGCAACTCTAAAAATAGCGGATGCGCTTTTAATAAGTAGCTCTTGTATTCGGGATGTGCTTGAGTTCCTACAAAGAAGGGATGTATTTTCCTGTCTAGTTCGATGAATTCTACTAACTCTCCATCTACTGATGTGCCAGAAATATGCATTCCATTTTTCTCAAATTCGTCTCGGTAGACATTATTAAACTCATAACGATGTCGGTGCCTTTCTGTAATCAGACTCTTTTTAATATTTTTGAATGCGCTATGTTTCTTGTATGCATTAAATACTAGTGAACCTTCTTTAACTACACAATCCCAGCCACCTAATCGGATCGTTCCTCCATATTGATTCTTTTCCAGATACTCTTTTTGATTTGGCATTATGTGAATCACATGATTCTTGCTTTTTGCATTTACTTCTTCAGAATTAGCATCTTTATGACCTAATACGTTTCTTGCAAACTCAATAGCAGCCATCTGCATGCCGTAGCAAAGCCCTAAGTATGGAATTTTGTTATTACGAACAAATTCAATTGTTTTAATTTTGCCTTCACTTCCTCTGCTTCCCCAACCTTGCGGAACAATTATACAGTCAAAATCCTTCAGCATATTTAAAGACTTCTTGTTTTTTTCAAAACTCTCAGAAGGAATCATCGTAATAATGGGCTTAGCTCCTAGCTCTCCAGCAGCGTGTTTAATAGCTTCTAGTACAGAAATGTAAGTATCCATATGCGCACCACTTCCATGAGTTATATATTTGCCTACGATCCCAACCTTTATCTGCTTCTTCGAAGACTTCAAGGCTTTGACGAATTTTTCGAGTTTATCGTCATTGTGTTTTTTGACTTTTAGTCCAAACAATTTCAAAATCTTTTGATCAAACTTTTCGTGTTTAAATCTCAAAGGTATGTCGTAAATACTTTCTAGATCTGGATTATCAATTATATTTTCAATATCTATAAAGCACCTTTTGGCAATAGATTCCTTTCTTGGCTCATCGATTGGAATTTCGTTTCTTGTAATAATAAAGTCCGGAACTATTCCTACTGCTCTTAGATTTGATACGGCATGCTGGGTTGGTTTTGTTTTCAGCTCACCTACAGATCTTAGAAATGGCAAGTATGTAACCATTATATACACAGCTTCGGACTCTTTGCCAATTTCCCGTGCTGCGTGTAGAAATGGGAGGTTTTCAACATCGCCTGTTGTGCCACCAATTTCGACTAATACAAAGTCTTCGTCTTTAATATTTTCCCGAATCATTAATTTGATCTCATTAATCATATCTGGGAATATTTCTACGTCTCGTCCGCCGTAACTCATCTGCCTCTCTTTGCTGATGATCCGTTCGTAAACTTTACCAGAAGTAATATTATTTTTTTTGGAAAACGAATACTGAAGAAAACGTTCATAGTTACCTAAGTCTTGATCAATTTCTCCACCATCTTCTGTAACATAGACTTCTCCATGTTCAGCTGGGCGCATAAGACCTGCATCAATGTTCAAATATGGATCAATTTTAACGGCAGTGACTTTATAACCTTGTTCTTTTAGAAGATACCCAAGCGAAGCAGTAGCAATTCCTTTGCCAACTCCGGACAAAACACCACCGCATACAAATATGAATTTAGGACTTTTGGACATAGCTGAAGATTAAAAACTATGTAATTCATCTTATAAAACAAGGAGTAAATTGAATAGATGCTATAGTAAATATCTTGACATGTGTCCTTGTCATATCTAAGATGAATTATAAATATAATATTGTACTTATAATTATTTACCTATGAAATCACGAAAGCTAATTACTCTGATTTTGATATTCTTTCTAGGTCTAAGCATTATCGGAGCTGTGATAATGGTTAGCCAAAATCTAAGTCTTGAAGATTCCGAAGCTAGTAATTCTGCCGATCTAGAAGAAGCAGTTGGTTCATGGCCTGAATCTGCGGATCTTGCTACTCTAGCTGCAGTCGGTACGAATCAACAAGTGTGTTCCGATTTAAGTGGTCCAGCGGTATTAGTAAGTCATGATTTACCTACGTTTCTGCAAAGAGGCGAAACTTTCACAGGAACTATAAAAATTTTGAACTGTTCGAAAGCAACTTGGAAGAAGTATAACGGAACGAGAGGTCATAACTTTGGACCTGTAAATCCACAAGAAAATAATACTTTTGGGCCTACAAGATACATCTTACCTAATGATGTGGCCCCAGGTGCATCAGTGGATCTACCAGTATATGGTACAGCTCCTTCAACAAATGGTAGCTATACTTTTCAATTAGGTTTAGTTAAAGAACTCGTTAAATGGATAACACCATATTTATCACCACACCTATTCATTGTAGGAGACAGAACAGTTTGTGAGGCAGCTAGACCTTTAGCAAACACAGCACAAGATGCAAAAGTCACAATACAAAGATGCCTAGATTCAGCTCCTGTTAATACAGCAGTTGTTCTACCGGCAGGTACATACTTGCTATCTGGACAGCTAACAGTAAAAAATACAATCAGCTTAGTCTCTGAGGCTGCCATTACTGCTCGCCAACAGTTTAATTGCGACGTCGCACCCTATACCAATTGTGTAGTTCTAAAAGCATCAAGTAGTTACGTTGGTTCAGGAACTAGAGAGCCGGAGATTGCTGTTCTGAGAGTAGCAAGTGCAGCTGGGGGAAACGTAAATAATTTTGCTATGTTAAATGTTGTGATAGATGGAAATATATCCGAAAGATTAGCTGTTGCACCTTTAGAGAAGTGTGTGGCGGGTGTTTCAAGAGATTTTAATATATCCGCAAATAGCTACAATTTTAAAATGTTCAGAAGTGCATCAGTCAATGCTATTTGTGGAACTGGATTATCACTTTTCGGAGGGACATCAACTGAAGGAGGTGGCTCGGTAATTGCATACAGTTTATTTGCTTTCAATGGAACACATAAGCAAAGAGATGGTAATCATGGACCTTGGGCAGATGGCGCTTCAATTGTTGGGAGAAATATGTATGTATTTAATAACACTTTCTATAATAATACAGATGTTGATCTAATTTTCTGGTACAGCAAAGGTAGCCATATTCATTACAACAGAATTAACCATGATAACAAAGACTACCATAGTTACGCAGCATTCATGCTTACTTCTAACCCTAACGACACTCTAGGTGCGGATCACACTGGAACGGTATTTTCTTTCAACAAAATTAAATGTGGAAGAGCATGCGGATTCGGAGTTGTAGTTGGAGGTAAATCGTGGTCTGTAGAAGCTATGCAAGTAGTAGGTGGAACAATAAAGAACAATATTATTCAAGGCACTTTCCAAGCAATAAACGTTGCAGGAGCTGGTACAAAAGCTTCTCCCGTTTTGATTTCTAACAACAAAATTGTTAACACAAGGTACGTCCAGAATACATGTGGTCAAACTACCACGGACTTAGTATTTGACCCAGGTAGCGTAGTTAAACATGATGTTAAATCCAGTGTTAACAACAAAGGTTGGAATTGTGCTTTACCAAGCTGTAATTTTGATACTAAATTCTGTAACTAATAGATTAGTTTAATAACTTAAGGCACCGATCGGTGCCTTAATGTTTGATATATTCAGGTTAACAGCCTAATTGGTTTCCACATACTTCTTAAAACTATCAAGAATAGCTTGCCAACCCTGTCTTTGTAATTCCTCCGAGTTTTGAGTTTCTAGATCAAACTGTACTTGAATCTCGGTATTTACATCTTCTGCGTTCATAACTACCGATACTTTTCGACCGTCGTCCATAACGTATTCAATAAAGCTATTATCTACGACTTTTGTATATACCCCTGTAAAATCGAAGCCCTCAGTACCATCCTTTGATTCCATTCTCGATAAAAACTTTCCGCCTTCCCGCAGGTCGTTTTCTGCCTTTGGTGTGTGCCAATCTTCGGAGGCGTTGTTCCAATGCATAATATGTTCGGGTTTAGTGTAATAATCCCAAACCTTATCTATTGGCGCATTTATTATTGTAGATATTGTTGCTGAAGTTGCCATGTAGTATTTGTAAAAAGTAGTTCTAGTCACATTTTACAACATTTTACCTTCACAGAGCTCAAAACCACTAAATTCTTAACACTTAAACTTTAATTCTACATTCTTATCCTGAATTCTTCAGCAAGTGTACACCAATCAGCACTATATAATAGACGAAAATTCAATATATTCATTACATATTAAGTGTCAAAGATGAACTTTAAGTTAAAGAAAACACAATTACTGATAGGGCTGTCGATTGCTATATTGGCGTTGTTAAGCTTCACTACCATAATCGTATTTACTGTTAATTCATATACGGACAAGATTTACCCTAATACTTTTGTCGACGATATTGATGTAAGCGGTAAAACTAAAGATGAAGCAAATGAGCTGTTATCTGAGTTCAAAAGACCTAATAACACAATTTCAATTGTTCATGGTTCAGAAGTAATAAAAACATTTTCCCTAGATACAAATACATTATATGTGGATGAGAATGCAGCCGTAGAGAAATCATTCAACATAGGAAGAAGTGCCAATATTATTACAAATATCTCAGACGCAATAAATACAACACTTAAATTTAAAGCTAACTCAATAAATTCTGAGCTAAAGTACAGCCAACAGGAATTAGCTGAATTCATTACTGATTTAGAAACTAGATTCAATTCATCTCCTCAAAACGCAATTTTCGAATACACAGATAATCGTGTAACTAGAATCGAAAAAGATATCTCAGGAAAGAAGATTGACACACAAAAACTTTTAGCAGATTTTGAGCAGTCGATAATGGATCTTAATAACTCAATCGAGAGTAAAACAATCGAGTTAAAAATTGATGATG
>CAZYSE010000025.1:9934-15779 GCA_964650085.1 uncultured Candidatus Saccharibacteria bacterium
ATGTAAAAGCAGAAAAAGTGCTTAGTGAAATAAACGATTTTGGAATCGAGGATTTAATTGGAGAAGGTCAATCAAATTATAGTGGTTCTGGTGAGACAAGAGTATTTAATCTAAAGCTTGCTGCTGCAAAATTCAATGGTGTAATTATTCCTGAAGGTGGAACCATCTCATTTGGAGAAATTGTGGGAGAAATTTCTGGTGCAACTGGTTATAAAGAAGGTTACATTATTTCTGGCGGCCGAACAGTTTTAGAAGCTGGTGGTGGTGTGTGTCAAGTTTCAACTACTTTATTTAGAGCAGCTTTAAATACGGGATTATCGATTAAGGAATGGTACGCCCATGCTTACAGAGTGAAGTATTATGAAAATGACTCGTTACCTGGAATGGATTCAACTATTTACTTACCATATGTTGATTTAAAAATTGATAATAATACAAAAGGAGCATTACTAATTATGGTTGAATATGAAGAGCATAATAATGTTTTAAGAATGAAACTTTATGGTCAAAAAGACGATAGAAAAGTCGAGGTATCTCCTGTAGAAGTTTACGACGAACAAGCAGCACCTGCTCCTAAGTATATTGCTGATCCTTCTTTAAGAAACGGCGAAGTAAGACAAATAGATTGGGCAGCATCGGGTGCAAAAACAAGATTTACTTATAAGGTGAATATTGATGGGAAAGAGGTAATTAATCGAGAATTTCTATCAAACTTTCAACCTTGGCAAGCAGTATATTTAGTTGGAACTGGAAACTAATCTCAAATAGCGATAGAAAAAGGCACCTTGAAGCGAACTTGTTCTACTTCATTGGGTGCCTTTTCGTTTATTAATTAAGTAGTCTTATGATAAGTGAGCTGAAACAAGTTTAGTCATTTCAAACATGTTTACTTGTGCTTTTCCACCAAAAACCTTCTTTAATTTATCATCTGCATTGATATTTCTTTTGTTTGCAGAATCTTGTAGGTTATTAGCCTTGATGTATTTCCAAAGTGCCTTTGTAACCTCTGTTCTTGGCATTGGTCCTGATCCAACAACAGCTTGTAGATCTGCTGATAGATTCATTGGTTTAGATAATCCTGAATTTGCTTTTTTTACTGTAGCCTCTGCCATAAAATTGTACTAATAAATAATATTCTAATTAACTACACAGTTTAACAGAGGAATTCACTTAGTAAAAGGGGCTGAGCTGTTTCGGATACTAGGTACAGGGATTTTAGCTTTAAAGCTCCTCTACTTGTTAGGTAGATGATATTCCTGATAAGCCATTGGCGGGGGTGAGATATATACTAGTTTTTCAATTAACACATAATTCTCACTTGCTGCTTTAGTTATTAATAAAGGTTCACCATTAGAATCTTTTAAAACCTGATAGCCATTCTTCTCGTAAAACTGTATTAATGCGCTGTATTCTAACCTTGCATCGAACCTAATAGTAAAAGTATCAAAACCCTCAGATTTTGCCGCATAAGAAATAAGTCTTTCTATTTGTTGAAGGACTCTGGAACCTATTCCTTTGAATCCGTTTCTACTTTGAAACTCCGGAAGAACTCCAAACATAGAAAGGTAGTAAGCAGGTTTATTATCAAATTGAATGCTATTTAGTCCAGATTCCGTTTCATAATCATGTCTGATTTTTGTAAGTGTGAATGTTGCTGCCGGTTTACCATCGGCATAAACGATATAAGTAAAAGAGTGAGGTGTGTTTAGTTTTTCTAATATTACTGGCCTAGTATAGTAGTCCCAGTGGTCTAACCCTTGAGTTTCTTTTAAATGCATTGCGATTTTCTGCACCATCTCAACTAAATTTTCTATCCTCTGATTTTGAACTTCTATAGAATCAGTCCTGTCCGTCCGTCTAGAAGGTAGTAATCTGCTAGGGGCTGATAATTCATGTTCTTTTGGTAACTCTTGATTTTCCATTCGTGAATTATAAGTCCACTAGCTCTTAATGAACAGTATTTTATTCAGGTTTGGTCAACTGAACACGATCAGCTGGATGTTCTGCTGGTGCATAAATTGTGTATAGTTTGAGATCTTCGCTACCTGTATTGATAAGGTTATGATTAGTTCCTGCTGGTACGATTAATACTTCATCTTGTTGAATAGTTACTTCTTTATCATCTAGAACCGCTGTAGCGCTACCTTGTTCTATTCTAAAAAACTGATCTCTATCGTTATGTACCTCAGCACCGATTTCTTCTCCTGGAATCAACTTCATGAAAACCAACTGCATAGTTCCTGTATAAACTACTTTTCGATAATTATTGTTAGCTAATGTTTCGTCTTCGATTTTTGAGTGATAAAACTGTGAGGCCATAATATACTTATAATAAATAATTACTAACAAAGTATACATCTGTTACAATTTCTTAGATAGAATAATCGATATGAAAGCAAAATGGATTCTTGTAGTATGTGTAACCTCGTTCTTAGCACTTCTCCTAACAAATGCAGATATTTTTGTTAAATCCGACGAATTTTATTATTTCCACACAGCGAAAACCATAGTTGATAAAGGTAGCTTCGTCACTGATGAAAAGCCTATATACTGGGATTATGCAGCTCCTTGGACGAAGGGTTTCTATAATGATAATTATATTTCTGTAACATCCCCCGGCACTGCTCTTCTAAATGTACCCGCATTGTTTGCATCTAAAGTAGTTGGTAACACAATTGATTTTCACAACGATTATTTTATTGAATACAATGGACACACAATATTTGACGGAATTTTCTTACTTGTAAACTCGACAATTTTTTTCTTTGGAAGTTTGTGGCTAACTTATAAAATAATGCTACGCCTGAATTTCTCAAGAAGAATTGGACTATTCTCTATTGTCACAGTTGTTATTTCGTCTTACGCCTTGTGGTACGTGATTCTTCTACCAATGTTTACCCATGTATATGAAATGTTTTTTGTAGCCTTGCTAATCTACTCTACTCTACTGCAAATCGATAAACCATCTAGACGAAACCTTGCATTATTGGGTGTTGGCATGGGGTTTCTATTTTTGATTCGTCCAATATTTGCTACAGTGATTCTAATTTCTTGGATTGTTCTTTTACTCAAAACTAAACAATTTGGTTGGAAACATTTAGCTAAGCAAACGGTTGGAATTTTTCTTTCGTCCTTACCTTTTTTAATTCTGTACTTAATCTATAACTATCAGTCATATGGAAATGCATTAGCATCTGGTTATGCGGTAACTGGTTCTAGCGACTTTGATTTCTCTACATTTAACGGTTTGAATATTCTCTTCTCGTTGGATAAAGGTTGGCTAGTTTTTTCACCAATAATTATCTTCTCTTTAATTGGATTAATTATGTACTTTAAAAGAGATCGAGGAATTTCTTTATACTTTTTACTTTCGATTTTTAGTGTAATTGCAATTTATGGTTTTTGGCCAAGTTGGTGGGGTGGCGGGAGCTACGGTTCTAGGTTTATAATTTTTGCTGTTCCAATTTGCACTATCGGCCTTGCGTACTTTTTGAATTCAATTAGAAAAGTACGATTGAAAAAAATTGTAATATTCATTAGTGTTTTGTTCACAGTATATTCTGGTAGTATTTTACTTTTGTATAGGGTTACAGGCTCGAATTCTGATTTTGCATATCCACTTTCCTATTTTGAGAAGCAAATTGAAATTGCCAGAAATAGTTCGAGTATTAAGGATTACTTAACAACTAATGTAGCAAATCTACAAGGCGGCAGTAGTTTTGTAGCGTTAGTACTCGGAAGAATGGATTATGTTTTAAAACCTGAAATCATAGAGAATAAACTTACTTTTAGATATTTTGAACCACCTTTTGCTAAGAAAGCGTCAGAATTTGCAGAAGCGCTTCTTGTAGATAAACAGAATCAAGTTGTTTATAAGTTAGAGATCAACTCTGATCTTGATGACTTACCAGTAATCAATTTAGAAAATATAAAACTTGAGGTCGTGGATTTAACTTTTGTTGATGGGTCCAAGTTTGTGGGAGAAATAGTAAATTCTGATTATGATTTCTACCTCGAGATAAGAAAAAATCTGATACTTCGAGGCGAACCCAAACTTGTTGAGCTAAGCACAAATACTATCAAGATATTTTAAGCTGCTTTGTTCAGTCTTCTTCTGATACGAGACTTTGTTTCCGTCATTGTTGCAAATTTCAGCCAGTCTAGTGTTACATTGTCTTTTGAACCGGTAATGATTTCTACAATATCACCAGTTTGTAATTCGTAGTTCATATTTACCATTTTTTCGTTTACTCTGGCTCCTGTGTATCGGTAACCAAGTGTTGTATGAATTCGGAATGCGAAGTCCACAGGTTTCGAACCTTTGTCTAAAGTTACTACCATTCCCTTTGGAGTGAACACAAATATACTTTCTGCAAATGCTTTTATTTTAAAATTTTCTTTAGCACTATTTTCTTGCCATTTAACTAGATCTTTTGTCCACGTTAGTGATGATTTACTGTTCATTCCTGCGGATTTTAGTTTATAAGCAATGTGACTTGCTGTTCCGAACTCATTGTATTCGTGCATTTCCTTTGTTCTAATCTGAGCTTCGAAAATTGTACCTTTGTAAACTAACAAAGTATGAATAGATTTGTATCCATTTGGTTTAGGATTAGCGACGTAATCGTCGAACTCATCGGTTAGTGTGTCAAAAACCGAGTTTAATAGCCCTAAAACGATGTAACATTGCTCGACTGTGTCAACAATAATTCTAGAAGCAAACAGGTCTTTAAGCTTATCTACAGCTTCTAGGTTTATCTTCTCTCCCGGCTTTAGATACTTACCTTTAATCTTTTTGAAAGCACTATAAATTCCCTTTTTTCGAGCGTATATCTCAAAATTTTGGATATTGTAGCTTTTGAGTAGTTCTGTTAGGTATTCCACATAATCTTCGACTTTGTTTTGAGACTCTTTAAAGAAGCTTTCAATGTAGTTGTTAATAATCTCGTACTCTTCTGGGAACAGTATTTTGAATGCTTCGTCTTCTAAAACACGTTGAAATACCCCGAGGTTCAAGTATTCAGCCAACGGTGCGTATATATTTAGCGCTTTAAATGCCGATCTTTTTCTTGTTTCTTCGTCAATCCTCTCAATTGTTAGTATGCTATCTACTTTCTCTGCAAGACGAATCATCAAGATTCTGATGTCTTCAGTAGCGTTAAAAATCAGGTTTTTGAAGTTAATTAGGTCTTTTTCATTCGGTGATGAATTGTGGGACATTTTCCTCATAGTGCTCAAGCCATCTACTATGAAGGCTATTTCTGTTCCAAATTCAGAGTCGATTTCGTCTAAAGTTGCTCCTGCTTTATCAATAACGTCGTGTAAAAGAGCAGCTATTACTGAAGCTGGGTCTAAATTTAGTCTAGCAATATAGCCTGAAACGTTTAAAGCATGCACTAAATAGCTGTCTCCGCCTAGTCGTTTATGAGGAGATAGTTTGTTTTCTGCGTACCTGTAAGCTTTTTCAACCATTAGTTTGTCCGCATCAGAAAAAGATTGGACTAAATCCAATAATTCCTCGAGACTGTTTGTAGGTGCAATAATTACGTTGCTCATGACTTATTTACTGTGATACGAGATTTTAACAAATTTCTTGAAACAATAGACTAGTTAAGCTTTTTTTTATATAATTCGAGGTGCCCTACTACGCTAAGGCTTCGTAGGGTTTAGTTGGATGATCAATAATTTATGTGCCTGTAGCTCAGTGGATAGAGCAACTGCCTTCTAAGCAGTAGGTCGCACGTTCGAATCGTGCCAGGCATAAAATCGATAAAGCTCGAAATTCGAAAAAAAGAAGTTCGAACAAATGATGAAAGTTTGTCCTAGGTCTACTGGGATGAGGTCC
>CAZYSE010000026.1:0-15571 GCA_964650085.1 uncultured Candidatus Saccharibacteria bacterium
TCTTTTCCTACGTACTCTCTCAAAGCTTCTGGAACCGTTACAGATCCGTCTTCATTTTGATAGTGGTCAAGAATCGCAATTAATAACCTATGAGTAGCTCCTGTATCGTTTAATGTGTATGCAAATTTAGTTTCACCATTTTCTGCTTTGTATTTAATTCCTAATCTTCTTGTTTGATAATCTGTTGTAATACTATTCGACATTATTTCGATGTATTTTTTATCGCTTGGTAACCAAACCTCAATATCGTATTTCTTAGCAGCAGCAAAATACCCCAATTCTCCATAACACATGTTGATTACGTGATAAGGCAACTTTAATTCTTGAAGCAACCATTCGTTTAATGACAAAAGGTATTCTTGAACTTCTCTCGCTTTATCTAGATCTGCTGGAACAATCATGTTCATTTCTACTTTATCAAATTGATGAGTTCGTTTGATTCCACGAACGTCTTTTCCCCAACTTCCGACTTCAGATCTGAAGCATGGAGTTTGTGCCATCACTTTTACTGGAAGTTCTTTTTCATCTAAAGTTTCTCCGCCAAAATATGCAAAGTTGCTTGGTTCAGAAGATCCAATCAAATATAGTGTGTTTGCGTCTTCGACATAATTACTCGCTAAGCTGTAAACCTGATCTGCATCTCCAGGAAAATGACTAGATCCATAAAGTGCGTTCTCTTTGACTAATAAGGGAACTATCATTGGTGAAAATCCTTCTTTTAAAAGTTTTCTGAATAATAAATTGAAAACTCCTAGAATTAATAAAGCACCGTCTCCTTTTAGGTAGTAAAATCTACTACCGGAAACTCTAGCTCCTGCTTCTAAATGGATCATGTCTAATTCCTCTCCAATTTCCCAATGTGGAATTACGTTCTTTTTCTTTTCCAGTTCAGCCATAAATTGAGAAGAAAACTCCCCTTTTCCAAGTTTTGTTGAATCCAAGTATCCCACTTCTGGATGCCATGCTTTAATTTCGACATTGTCATCTGAGGTTTTTCCAGCAGGAACTTCTTCCAATGGAATATTTGGTATCCAGTCATTCATCGTTTTCCATTCTGTGTCTAGTGCTGAGAGCTCTGCGTTTTGAGCGTTGAGCTTTTCTTTAATAGCGTTGATTTTAGTTAATGTTTCTTCGTCAGGTTTTCCTTTTAATCCTTTGTTGATACCGTTAAGTTCTGCCTTTAAATCGTCTGTAGATTTGATTAGTGTTCTTCTTTTTGAGTCGACTTCGAGCCATCTTTCTACGGAAACTTTGGACGAGTCTAATCTGCCAATTTCAATTAGCCAAGTAAGCACCTCTGGATTCTCACGTATTCTTTCTACGTCGATCATAAAAATAAGATAATAATTTATGGATTGATTATATCGCATCCACTATGAAGATTAATAGTGCGATTCATAGGTGAATTGACTTTACTAGTTGTAGGAATTTAAGCGATGCGATACAAGCTTTGCTTATACTAGGAAAGGCGATTGAAGAACAGAAGATTTTTGCTAAGAAGACTATTCTGTAGCACTTTTTCCAGCCAGGTTCCCACTACTCCAAGCCCAACTTAGATTGAAACCGCCAACATCGCCGTCTACATCTAAAATTTCCCCACAGAAGAACAATCCTGGAGTTAATTTTGATTCCAAAGTATCTGGATTTACATCTCTAGTATCTACACCACCAGCTGTAAATTCTGCTTCATTCCAACTTCGCGTTCCATCAATTTTTATTTTAAATGCTGAAAGGCTTTCAATAAGTCTGTGAGTTTCTGCAGCTGAAAGATCTTTGACCGCTTTTGTATGATCAAGTTGAATTGCTCTAGGTAAAGCTTCTGCAAATTTATTTGGAAATAATCCATACAAACTTTTTTCTAAAGTCAGTTCTGGTCGTGCCTTCCAGCGTTTTTCTAATTCCGATCTTATATTTTTTCCAGGTAGAAAATTGATTTCAACTTCTACTCCGCTTTTCTGTTCTCGATTAATATGGATGGAAATTTCTCTACTAATGTTTAAAATAGCGGGTCCCGAAAGTCCATATTGTGTAAACATTACATCGTCTGTTCGTGTCTTGATTCTTTTACCATTTATGATCGATGTTACTTCAGCTTCTAATTTCATGCCTTGCAGAAAATGAGAAAGCGGATTTTTTGAAACTAATGGAAGTGCGGAAGGAACTGGTTCAATAATTTTATGCCCAAAGCTTTCTGCTATTGAATAACCTGAACCATTCGATCCTAATGCTGGATATGTTTTTCCTCCGGCTGACAGAATGATTTTTTCTGCTGTAAAAGTCTCTTGAGAAAGCGGATGCCCCGCTTGATCCAGTTTCAAAGTTTCGATCATGAATTCTTCCTTTTTTCGATCTTCGATCTTCGAATTTCTAGCTTTCGTAATCTTTTCTACTTGAGTCAACAAATGCACCTCTACTCCCAACAATCTTAACTCTTCTTCCAAAACCCCAGTAATCGTTTTTGCTTGATCCGTAGTGGGAAAAAGCTTCCCAATATCTGTTTTTTGTTCAACATATAGATTTACTCCAAGATCGTCAAAAAAGTTCAAAATGTCTTGATACCCAAATTTTGTAAGAGCGTTATTCGGAAAGCCTGGATTATTTGTGTAGTAATGATTATCTATACTTTTATCCAAGTTGATATTTGTTACGTTGCATCGACCAGCCCCACAAACAAGAATTTTTCTTCCGAGTGCGAAAGTTCGATCCAAAATCGCTACTTTAAGTTTGGGATTTGCTCTTTTTGCAGAAATAGCAGCCATTTGACCTGCCGCCCCTCCTCCAATAATTATTAAATCGTGATTTGTCATAGGTGCATTATATATTGAGGAAATAACTGTAGCAAGGAGCCTAGGCTGTGAGCTATGAGCTTTGGGTATAAGTGATTAGGTTTCTAAGTTTTTGATCTTTGAGCTTTATTCTACATTTTCGATCTTAGATCTTCAAACCTTCGATCTTCTTTAAATTTCCCCTTTTTTGTTTTTGTATGTTCCTAAGAGTTTTATAACCTCCTCAAATACTTTTTCCAATTCATCTTCCTTTAAACCTAGATTTTTAGCTAAGGTGAGTAACAATGTTATCAGTAGGTTCTGAACTCCGTCCTGCAAGGTTTTTCCGCTTCCTCTCGGGTTGGAATTGTTGTTCTGGGTTTCTTGAACTTCGAACTTTCTTTCTACTCTACCCTGCACCTCTTCAAATGATGAATCTAGTGCTGATGTAACCACCTCTCTTATTTGCTCAATTCTTTCGGGACTGTTTTCCATTTTGTAATTATAGCGTGATTAAGAACGTTTGTGGTAAGTAACTACACCCCTATTTAAAGAGGGGTCAGGGGGTGTTCAACAACTTTTCCATTATGTACACATCTATAAAGTCATCCCCTACTTTGAGCTCTTTCTTCATTACTCCGTTCAACTCGAAACCAAACTTTTTGTAGAGCTCTATAGCAGTTGTTTGCGAAGAAGCTACCATAAGTGCAAATTTTTTGATCTGAGGTTTGGCTTTAATTGAAGTAATCATCTCTGTAATAATCTTTTGCGAATATCCCTTTCCTCTAAATTCAGGTTTTGTGTAAACCCAAACCATAGAAGCAACATGTTCTTTTTTAATTTTGTCATCGAACAATAACCCGCCCATCGAAGCAATTTCATCTCCTTCAAATCCAAAGAAGACCTCTTGCTTATCTTCAATTAAAAAAGGAAACAGATATGTCTCCCACCAAAAATCTGAATGACCAGAATATTCCGAAAGCATTACACTAAAGGCATCCGGATCTGTCTCAAGAGCAGTAAGCATCATGTGCTTTAATGTTGGCAAATCTCCAACCGCTCCTTTTCGAATGTGAAAACTAGACATTTATGGGACAGTTACTTCGATTTCTTTTACAAGATTTCGATCTTCTACAAATACGTTTACCTTTATTTTATTTATTCCAGATGGAAGCTTTCTTATTATTCCTCCAATATTATTTCTTGTAAGCCCTGTTTCTACAGAAGTTGTGATTGTTCCATCGGCATTTGTGAAGGTCCAATAAGCGTCGTAACTATAAGGTCCCCATTGAACATCGTTAGCTACTGGGGTAACCCGGAATTGGTAATCTTTAGTTGTAGGATTAATAACTGCAGCGTCAATAGAAACTGTGAGTGTTATTCCAGCAAGTGCATCGTCCGGAGATCCTTCTTGGTTATTTGCAATTAATGCAAAACCTAGCCCACCGACAATAAAAGCGAATGCAAAAAAAGAATAAATTGGTTTTCCTAAAAACCCGTATTTAGGAGCAGTCGCAACTTGGTATTTTCGATTTTGATTTATGACAACAACGATTAGTCCTAAAATTACTGCTAGCAGAAGTCCTATTACTACAGAAGCAAGAGTATTTTCAGAAACAAAAGTTTGTATTTGTGTAACTATATCCATCAAATTAAGTTCTAAATTCTAATATCCAAATTCAAATATCGACTTATATCTTCTATATTATCTCCTTCGTAGTATTCTATGCAAGTTATCTTTTTAGAGATTGGAAATTGGAAATTGGGATTTTATTGAATTTTCCAGTTTATCTCCTTTGCACCCTTCTCTGCAAGATATGTGTTTGTCTTACTGAATGGTTTGCTTCCGAAAAATCCTGTATGTGCCGAAAACGGAGATGGATGCGGAGATTTAATTACAAAATGCTTGGTACTATCTATCAAGGCTTCTTTTTTTTGAGCATAAGCTCCCCATAAAATGAAAACTACACTTTCTTTTTGGTCGGAAATCAATTTTATTACTGAATCAGTAAATGTTTCCCATCCTTTTCCTGCATGTGAACCCGGCTTACCTTCTTGAACTGTGAGAACTGCATTGAGAAGTAAAACGCCCTGCTCACCCCAACTCGATAAATCTCCATGAGATGCAATGTCTAAATCTAAATCTGTTTTAAGTTCTTTATAAATATTTTGTAGGGACGGTGGAAGTCTGTTCCCTTTTTCTACAGCAAACGATAGACCGATCGCAGTTTTAGGAGAATGATAAGGATCTTGGCCAAGAATAACAACTCTGCAATTTTCAAATGAACATAAGTCGAGGGCTCTGAAAATATTTTGTCCTGCGGGATGAATTTTGTTTTTCGAATATTCTTCTTTTACAAATTGGGTTAGTTTTTGAAAATATTCTTTTTCGAATTCAGATTCAAGATGAGTTTTCCAAGATTGTGAGATTTTTACGTTGGTCATATTAGAATTTTCTTTTCTAATTCTACTACAATAGTTTCTATAACCGCATTTATGTTTGAGGTGACTTCACTATTCCAAAACCTAAGTACTTTAATGTTATGAGCTTGTAGTTCATTTGTTCTATTCTGATCGTACTCACGCGTTTCATCTTCAGCATGATGACTGCCGTCCAATTCAATTGCCAGTCGTTTTTCGGGGCAATAAAAGTCTAGGATGTATTGTTGGATGGAATATTGGCGGTGAAATTTAAATCCCATTAGTTGTTTGTTTCTCAACTTACTCCAGAGTTTCCTCTCAGCATCAGTCGCATTTTTTCGTAGAGATTTCCTAAATGGTTTTAAGTTTTTAGCATTATCATAAAACATGTTGAATTTTAGCACAGTAAAGGAACTCCCCTTGTTCGCTATCGCGAACTTCCCCTCTTCAAAAGAGGGGATGCACACGATTTATCGTGGCTGGGGAGTTCTTGGGGGGAGATACTACTTTTGCATCTCCAACACAGCTTTTAAAACCGAAGGCAACTCTACCACTCCTTCACTTCCAGTGAAATGACCCATATCGTGTTCCACTATTGTTTGCGCGTTGAGATTAACTTCAAACAAATCTTTATTTTCCAAAGGAACTACAGGATCAGTATCGGAGAAAATTGCTGTGAAATTTTCTGTATGCTGTTTAACTAAATCAAAGTTTATTGGAGTTTCCAACCAAGGGTGAGCAATAGTTTTCTCATCATCAGTTTCTAAATTCATAAGTGTGAACCATCCACCTACAAAAACTGCTCCAAGAACTTTAGTTTTTAATTCTAGGCCTTCTAGGTAACGCAATATGGTCTGGCAACCGATACTATGTCCAACAAAGACTGTTTCCTCGTCGGGATCTGGTGCGATTTGTTTTAAGTGGTTTACCCATTCAGTAATATCGGGAGAATCAGTGTTGGGCATTGTTGGAATTGTGACTTGGAAGCCTTCTTGTTCTAGTTCTTGCTTCAACCATGGAAACCAGCCCTCATCTGGTGATCCACTCCAACCATGAATTATAAAAGCTCTTTTCATTTAGAAATTGTAACACTCGTCACAAAATCGTAAAATCCTTGAACTGCTGCAGAATTCTCTTCTGGTTCTAAACTTAATCTACCCGAATTAAAGCAAATACTTTCAAAACAACCATAAATCTCCGAAGTTAAAAAGCCACCCTCTTCAGAATCAGAAATACTTCCTTCATCATTTATTGTTTCTCCTTCAACGCTTAATGTTTCTACTTGGCTTAAAGTAAATTCAATTAAACCAAATGTAAATGGCTTTTCTGCTTTAGTTGTATTTGTTTCGAATATCGAATGTTTAAAAACGTTTGGGATAGAAATAAAGTATGCTTGTTCTCCATCGGAAACTTGATACACATCACATCTACTCTTGTCTGAGCAGAAAATGTTCTCCGAAAGATTTCCATCGAAGGCAAATCCTATTTCCCAGCTTTCTCCTAACGTGACTTTGTAATTATTGAATGTAATCTCTTTATCGTTGGTGTAAGTTATCGGAGTGTAGTTGAAAGGCTTTTCTTCTATTAAGCCTGGTAAATTATCTGAGCCTGGGGTGTTGAGTAACAAGTTCAGGAACACTACTCCAACTCCAAGTAATAATAGAATACCTATAGCTAACTCTATTCGTGTTTTTGTAAATACAGCTCTGAAGTTGTTTTGTTTTAAATCTTCCATAACTCAATCACAAGACAATTTAATAAGTCATTGATATACTTAAAGTATATTTGATTTAGATACATCAGTAAACATGAAAAAAAGCATATTAGAAATTCTAAAACGCAAAAACTCGAAATTACTAGCAATAGACAAGGAAACTGCAGAGAAGATTGAGAAAATGCAGAAAGAACTTGATACGAGTGCAGAAGACATAATTGTATCAGCATTAGCTTTATTGGAGCTTTCTTTGGGAAAAGAGGTTCATCTTTTGGATAAAAAGAATAACCACGAAACTACAATTACAGCATTAGAAGGAACAACGCAATCATGAAAAACGACGAAACATTTATACAGTTTATAGATCCCGAAGATATTATTGAGTTTATTCCAGACGATGCTTTACTTCAAAATGTTGGCGAGGAGGACACAGCTGAAGCGCCCTTTAGAGTTGCTGACAGCATTATCGAAGAAGCTGAATCATATTCAATCAAGAAGAAAGAAGATACAAGAGAACGTTTGGCAATAATTTACACAGTTGCAACCCTAGGAATCTTTGTTTTTGTTATAATTCTCAGCTTTATCGAATCCCTTGTTAATAAAAGCGATCTTGTTGCTAACTTGAAGGAGATAATTCCATTGATTTCAGGAGTTCTTTTTGGGACACTGGGATTTGTACTAGGTTATTACTTTAGAAATGATTCTAACGAACGAAATTCAGAAAAAATTAGAGACAATAATCGCCAAGATTAACGATTCTCAAAAGATATTGGTTATTTCCGATAGCTCGATGGTAGATGAAGATTGCATCTATTCCGGACTGTCATTGCGATGGCTTTTTGAGCATTTGGGAAAATCAGTTGATAACGTAATCTTCTCAAAGATAAACGACACCTTCGCGAAAAAGAAGGATGTGAACTTAGTAACCTCTTGCTTCCCAGATCAAGTGGATTTTCATCAGTATGATTTAGTTTTCCTAGTTGACTCACCTCAATGGTCAAGAATTCTAACAATTAAAGCCGAAGAGATTTTGTTACTACACGGAAAAGATAAATTCGTACTTTTTGATCATCACATGCCAGAAGATATCGATGCGGATCTGGGCGATCAGTCGATCGATTATCCGTCCTCTTCAACAGGATTACTAATATATCAGACTTTGTTTAAAACATTAGGAATTGTTCCAGATTTAACTTGCGCTGAATATCTTTATAGAACAGTAATTTCAGATACTCAATGTTTAAAAGTAAACTCAAATGCAGATACGTTTGAATTCTGCGCTGAGTTCCAAAAACTTGGGGTGGATCATCAAAAAATTGTTGAGGAACTTTCCGAAGTTTCCAAACCTGCTATGGATTTCTTTGCTTATTGTTTATCTAAAACAGAATACTACCCAAACTTAAATTGTACTGTTTTGTATCAGGACGAAGCATTTGTAGATTATTGTAACGAAGTTTTTGGTGACACTTGGCGTGAAGTAGAAATGCTTAGCATGTACAAGGAATCGTTCATGAGAAGAATTACAGGATTCGAACACGGTTTAATTCTTTGGACACGAAATGATCCAGAAAAAACGAAAGTTAGTTGGAGATCAAAAGAATATATTACGTTTGACTTAGCTGGATTTCTTGCTCAATTAGGATTTAAGACAGGTGGCCACAAAAATGCTGGTGGTGGGTCTGTAATGAAAAGTATTGAACAAGTTAGAAGTGAAATAGAAGCTCAAACCTAAATCTTCGTTTTGGACATGTGTATGTTCGCAATTAGTACATACGGCAGGATATCTGGATCACTCATCATCTCTCGCATAACTTTATAAGCTGCTATTGCTTTTGGTTCGTTTGCATCAAATGCACCACTCCCAACAACGAATACATTCCCGACTTTTTTCAACTGCTCACCTCTGATTCCAGCTAAACTCGCTACATTTGCACTAGATGGCCCCAATGTGTTTATGAAGTTCATAGTGTTATTGTACGCTCTATTTAACATATTAAAATGAACTGGTTGTGTTGGATACGCAGGAGCATCCGTAACATCTTCTATTTTAGTCAACCCTAAAGCTCTAGTACACAATTGAAATAGTGACTTTTGAATGTTGTATATGTAGAAATCGGGATCATTTGCACCAGTTGCTAATTCTTTGCGTTCAACTGCACTACTTCCGTACCTCGGAATATTTAGAACAGTGAACGATTTTGGGTCATTAGTATTTCCGAAATTAACGTATGGAATAGTAACCCCTTCCGGTCTATTCCAATCTACTGTGATTACGCCCATTAGAATTTGAAACGGATCGTAAGTCACTCCGTTTACTTCTATTACACCATTTTCTACTTTTGCGCTCTTTAAAGCTGACCAGTCCTGAATAGTAACAGGTAAAGATTGCGACAGTTTTGTAGCTCCATCTTTTAATACACTACGAATTTTTATTTGATCATTAATCGTAAGCGCTATAATATCGGGGATACTTTGAACAAGCTTCTTTGCAAAATCAGGTGTTAAATTACCAGAAAGATGTTTTTTGAGTTCTTCGATAGTTCTAGGTTTATAAACATCCATAAATTAGTAATTTTAAATTTTAAGTCTTTTCAAACATTCACTCTTACCTAATATTTGCATTGCCTCAAACATTGGCGGGGAAAATGGACTTCCTACAATAGCTACTCTTAAGGTCATGAAAATATCTCCAGCTTTAGCTCCCAACTCTTCTGAAATCTTTCTAACACCTTGTTCCCATTCTTGATGCCACCAAGTGCTTGCATCATCCGGCATGTTTGAAATGTGAGCTTTTAGTTTTTCAATAATTTGCGGAAGATTATCTCTAACCTTATCAAGCTGCTTAATACTCCAGTCTACATTAGTTGGAGCAACATAGAAGAATTCTAACTGTTGAAGTATATGCCAAAAATTTACAGCTCTTTCCTGAATAATCATAAGCTGTTTTGATAGCATTTCTGAATCTACAGATATCAAAGTTTTTGCAAACTCGATTAAAGAGTACATTTTTTCTTTACTCTCAACTTTGTAATCTCCTTCATCAACAAGATTCAATGTTAAGTCCTCTTCGTTTGCTGTAGTTAAATATTTTTCAATCCAATACTTAAATTCAGCAGTGAGTTGTTCAACAGTTAAATTTCGCAAGTAAATTCCATTAAACCAATCCATTTTTTTATTATCCCAAGTAGCATTTGCTTTCTGCAATCCTTCCATATCGAAAGTTTGAACGTATTCATCCAAAGTGAAAAGTTCTCTATTATCTTTTGGTGCCCAACCCAACAACATTAAGTAGTTTAGGATCGCTGGTTTTAAATAACCTCGAATTGGAAGACCGTTAACTCTAAAACTTCCCGATCTTTTGCTGAACTTTTTTCCAGGAGTCGAAGGATCTAAAATAACTGTAAAGTGACCAATAGCGGGCATTTCCTCTTTCTTAATTCCAAGTCCTTCGTAAATTAATACATGAACAGGAGTTGAAGAAAGCCATTCTGAACCTCGGAATACATGGGTAATTTCCATTGCGATATCATCGTACATTGCTGCAAGGTGATAGGTAGGAATTCCACTAGATTTCATGATTATCATATCGTCTACGTCTGCAGAATCCCAAACAACGTTGTTTTTTGTGACGATATCATAGAACTCGATTTTTCTGTTTTCTGGAACTTTTATTCTGATTGTGAATTTTTCTCCGTTTGCAATTTTCTGATTGATTTCATCCTGAGATAAGTTTCTACATTTTCCGTCATATTTTGTTCGTTGTTTTGCTAGGGTCTGCTCTTCTCTAAGCTCTGTTAGTCTTTCTGGCGAACAAAAACATTTGTATGCGTATCCATTGTCTACTAATTTTTGAGCAGCAACTTGATACAAATCTAGTCTTTCAGTTTGGGTATATGGAGCAAATGGACCGCCTTTGTCTGGACCTTCGTCCCAATCCAATCCAAACTCTCGAATCCATTTCATGTTGTATTCAAGAGCATCAGCTACCAATCTTTCTTGATCGGTATCTTCATTTCTCCAAATAAATTGACCGCCGTTTTTTTTAGCCAACGCGTAGTTAATAAGAAATCTTGATAGCATTCCTACATGAGCATAGCCTGTTGGGCTTGGAGCCATTCTTGTTCGTACTTTCATATAATGTGTGAGTATTTGCTTGATTATATCAATGTAAAGGGAATAGAGCTACCACTCGCGGCTCTTTATTCTGTCCAATACTTCTTCTAGCGATTTATCCAGTATCTTTATTGCTTTCTGCTTATACAAGTTAGTACCAACAAGATCTAACCAGGAAAGCATAGTTTTTGCAGCTTCTAAATATGAGGCTAAATAGTTGTCATCCTCAAAGCTTCTATCAATGAATGCTTTAATATTCATATTCAATCCTTCAGCATACCTAAAATAATGAGCAGTACTTCGTGGAAAGAAATCAAAATCTATACCGCATTTCAGAATAAAGTGAAGCATCAATCTTCCTGTTGGTTTCCTTATAGGATCATCTATGGGAATATTTGAAGTTTCATCCTGAGGTAAACTACATTTAAGTCCCATTCTCTTAAACTCTAATTCCATAAATCTATCAAAAGTTCTGTGGTTTCCTCCCATAAATGGATGAATAAATTTACACCCAACCGTATGAAAGAAAATTAAGTACATGAGAAACCTTATTAACTTGTATTCACTATCAATCTCCCCTAAAGAGTCAACAAGGTTTCTATATCTTGTCCCTAATTCATTCATTAATTCTGTAAGTCTAAGATTGGGTGCAGCATAATCACCTTCACCCAAAGCTCGAGAGTACATATTAATTCCAACCGGATGGTATACATCTTCCTTCCCCCATTCACTTTCAATTTGTGCCAAAAGTCTAAATCTGCCTTTTGCACTTGGTGACGGATATGTTACCTTGAGCTCCCCTAAGTTTGGACTTTCACCTACTACAATTTCTTTATCACGTAGCTCATCCCACAATAATGCGTGTCTGGATCGTTCTAGTAGAAGCTTGTCTGGTTGTGGATGTCTATCTTTTTCGGATAACCCTGTATTGGAAGTAGCAAGCCTGTGAAGAATTAAAAGTGTCTTTGTAGGATCATAGTCCCGCTTTATCAATGATTCGAAACAATGATCTCTAATCGCTTGTTGCGTCTTAGCTTTTAAAGCATTGTCTGTATCAAAATTTGTTGATCTAATGAAGCCATTCATAAAGTTCCAGATTATACCAGAACCTCTGATTTCACAGCTTTTATAGCATTCTTGGTCCCCACTAAGTAGAAATCAATGCCCTGATACTGAACAATCTCTACTTTCGCCCCAGCTTCTTGAGCGATTAGTAAGCCGGCGAAAATATCCGCTTTTTCTTTTGTTTTTCGTACAGTTTTTATGAAAATTTGAAAATAGTTGCGTGCAACATAACAAAGCGACAAAGCTCCACTTCCAAACATTCTAACTTTCAGAAAAGTTTTCATGTTCATTTTGTATAATTCCGAAATCCATTCTACTTCGGATTTATCTTGAACAACGTGGTCCCAACTGACGATAGATCTATCTATTGGTATTTCTTGATTCACAATTAGTTCAGTAGCTTTATCTACGACTATGAGAAAAGCGCCTTTACCTTTTTCTGCAATGAACAATTCCCGAGTCATAATATTTGCGACCACAGCAAATATCGATTCTCCATTTTTTATTCTGACTATTGAAATCGAACTTAGGGGGACACCAAACAAGTATTGTCCAGTTCCATCTATGGGATCAATTAACCAACCCCCTTCGTTTCCTCCGCTCTCTTCACCCCAAGTTTCTTCGTCTGGGAAATTCTTTAAAATGTAACTTATTATTTCTTTTTCAATATATCTGTCTGCTCCACTTACAAGTTCTTTGTTTGCTTTTGAGTCATAATTTGTTGGTACGTGATCTTGAGCATACAGCACCAGTTCTGACACTTTAGAAAGTAAACTTTCGTATTCCTTAGAAATGTTTGGCAATGTATTCATTTTTTTAGAAATTGATTATTGGTTTTTAAAAATAGATCTACATTCCTGTACAAAACGGCCGAACCTATCAAACCGTTTAATTCTAAAATCTCATGCTTCTCATCGTGTTTAATTTCTTCATTCGTATCTAGCGCAACACTAATCAAGCTAAGAATCAAAGAAATTTCTTGCTCAGCATATTTCAATCCTCCTTCGTTTGGTGATAGAGTTTTCCAGTTAAGCATTTTATGAATTTGAACATCTAATTTCAGCTTTTCTACTTGTTTTTCGAGATTACTAAAATCCACAGGGGTTTTATGCTGATTAGCGTAACCTTCTGCAAAGTATTCATAGTAACCTTCTACTTTTGTTGGGTTAATTTCTGGAATAATAAGTTGAAATCTTCCTACCTTTTTCTCAACAGCCATAAGCTGGTCAATTAGTTCAGGTTCGTTAATTTGAACAAACGAGTTAGCAAACATATAGATTGGTTTTTTGCTGTTTTTAATATGATCTCCGAATTGATTTATAATTGGCATCCAGTTTGATACCGAGCCAGGAGGGACAATCCAGTAATCAGTTGTTTCTACAATACTTTCGAAAAGCAGATTTACTTCTTCATCATTGGTTACTTCCGTAACGCAATCAATATCAATAAATAGTTGGAAACTCTCAGCATTTAACTTTTCATCGGAACCCATGTTGTCTATTACACCTTCGCCTTTAATTTTTTGACCACTTTCTGTTACTGCTTGGAGGTGTAGTCCTTTTTCTCTCAAAATTCTCAACCATAAGTTCCTTGGAATTAAGTTTAAATTTCGTAAAAGCCCAAAGTACAGTTCCTGTAAAGAAACTTCTTTTTGAATAAAATCTGAGGATTTTTCAATAGTAACATTCGATTCAGCTTCGGTTTTCTTAAATGCTTGCACGCACTCAATGTATAGAAAGTGCAGAACAATATTTCCTACTGCGTGTTTAATATTCTCAAAAGCTTTATTTTCTGCATATCTTGCAGCAGATGCTTCTTTAAATAATTGAATATATTTTTGAAATCGACTTTCAAGCACAACAGTTAATTCTTCTGAATCGTATTCCCTCCTACTACCGTAATAAGAATTGAACAAAGTCTCGCCGATTCTAGCTTTTTCTATCTGATTTTGTGGATCTGAAATAATTGATGAAAACAAACTAAATGCTGCTTTTTCGAAAACCCCATGTACTAGTCTTCTAGCGAATAACTTTCCGTATAGCTCACTCCATCTGGAAATTTGGTTTCTTAAGTCTCCCAACGGAGGCACGTCGATCTCTTCTCTTTGAAGTAACGAATACAGTTCTCTAAAATCTCTCAATGCCCACAAATGATCAGTTAAATCACGAATTATTCCGGAATGCCCTGCACTATCCGCACCTGTGACTATAGTTTGTAATGTCTTTTTAGTTGAGCCGAAATCCCTAGTAGAGAACCAGTCGAATACAACTGATGCATAACCAGAATGAGCCAGAACCGTACCTCTTTTCATAATGATTTATTAATACATCAGAATTTAATCTACAAGTTCTGAAAAGTCAAATATGAAGGGGCAATGGGCCATCGGCCTAAGGCTCTGAGCCACAAAGTGGCCACTTCGTGGCTATGCGATTTTAGATTTAAAGCTTTGGACTTCGATCTTCGTTTCTTTGTATTCTTGTATTTTTTACTTTTTCGAATTTCTAACTTAAAACTTCAAACTTCGTCGCTTGTAGTATAATTTGACTGATTAATCAACACTGATGCTAAAAATAAACAACCTACACGTAAAATTAACAGATGATGAAAAAGAAATTCTGCACGGAGTTTCTTTACAAATTCATCCAGGTGAAGTCATAATTTTGAATGGCAAAAATGGTTCTGGTAAAAGCACATTGGTTAATACAATAATGGGAAATCCAAATTTTAAAATTACTAAAGGAAATATTGAACTTGTGAATGAAGCTCCAGAGGAATTTGTACAATCAATGATCGATCCTGATGAAGTAAAAGAAAATGGAAACTACATAGAAGTATGTAATATCGAACCTAATGAAAGATCCCTTTTAGGGATTTATCTAGCTAATCAATACCCTATGGAAATACCGGGAGTCAGTTTGACTCACTTTTTGAGATTAGTCTATAACTCAAGAAGACCAAAAAACAAACAACTAAACATTTTTAAGTTCAAAAGTTTACTCAAAGAAAAAGCCGCGATAATTAAATATCCTGAACATTTGCTTACAAGAAATTTAAACGAAGGATTTTCTGGAGGAGAAAAAAAGAAAACAGAGATCTTGCAAATGCTTGTTCTTGAACCAAAATATGTAATGCTGGATGAGGTAGACTCAGGACTAGATAAACAATCCGTTAAGGAAGTTTTCGAGGGACTTGCTGCTTACAAGATGAGTTCACCCGAAACCGCAATGATAATTATCTCGCACTACGATAAAGTTTTAGATTACCTAAAGCCTGATAGAATTATTGAAATGGAGAATGGCAGTATAAAAGCTAAAAGCTAAAAGCTAAAAGCTAAAAGCTAAAAGCTAAAAGCTAAAAGCTAAAAACATTATAATTCCTAATCCTTATTCTCCCTACATCGTTCTTTCTCATTTTTTGATATTGGATATTGGATATTTGGGTTTTGATTCATCACTTCCTTGCCTTAACGATATTTTCCTTATATACTTTAGAT
>CAZYSE010000027.1:0-15108 GCA_964650085.1 uncultured Candidatus Saccharibacteria bacterium
AGCTTCTAGCTTCTAGCTTCTAGCTTCTAGCTTCTAGCTTCTAGCTTCTAGCTTCGTCCTAGAATGTAATAAACGAAACTGAATCAGAGTAGGTTTTGATTGCTTCCTCGCCACCCACGAATAGAGTAGTCGCTAGACTATCTGCAATAATCGCATCTTTCGCACGCACAAAAACAGTCGTAAATTTATTCTCAGGTGTTCCAGAAGTAGGATTAATCAAGTGATGAAATTGTTTAACTTTTCTTGCCCAACCACCTGAGGAGGCAAGTGCTTCATTATCTAACTTGGTCATTCCCTTAAGAACCTTCTGCTCCTTCTCGAAGTTGTACAACCCAACTTCCCATAGAACGCCCTTATCATTAAAACCATTCGCTAGTAAGTCGCCACCACCATCAATCAAAAAGTTTTTGAATCCAAGCTTTAGTAGAATATCTCTTGATTGGTCTAGTGCATAGCCTTTTCCGCATCCGCCTAGTTCAATTTTTTGTCCTGTAACTAATTTCACTGAACTTTTCAAATCATCTAGTTCAATTTCATTTGCACTTGCTCGATTCTTTGCGATATTCATAACCATTTTGTCTAGCGATGGGTTTTCCAATTTTGAGAAGTCATAATCTTTGTTGTATCCGTACACTTCCAAAAAGTCGATGATAGTGGGATCAAAAACTCTTTGTGTATCTTTGTTCATTTTTAACATGAACTTAATCAACTTGAAGAATTCCTCCGAAACTACTACCCAATCTCCAGAGGAGCGATTCAGATTTGAAAGTTCGCTATCCTCGTTGAATCTAGTAAACTTTTTTACAATGCGATCAAACTCAGCAAACACCTCTTCAATGGCGTCTAGAGTTTTAACCGTATCAGGTTTTTCGGAAACAACATGAACAGTAATGTCTGTATTCATGTATTTTTTTGTACGAGAGGTTTTGTGCATACTAATATTTTACCCTAAGCCTCGATAAAAAATTCCACATCGTTATATTTGATGAATTCAGACATGGTTATGTTTTCTGGCCATCCAAAATGTGAGACTATTTGACGCCATTCGTATCTAAAAGACTGGTTTCCATACATTCTCCATATCTTTTCACTATCTGTCCCAAGGTTATATCTAATTTGTCCTTCCTCAACTACAAAATCTTTAGTAGCGAACTGAATCTCCCCTTTCGAAATCATAGAAACTAATTGGGTTGCTGAATAGGGCTGGCCTAGTTCAACTAATATATCGAAAAGAATTTGCGCCTTTATCCGCAATTTTGCAAGTTTCGATTCCACCCACTCACCGACAAAAGATTTTGGTAAAAAAATATTCTTGTTCCTTCTGTACTCGCGCAAAACAGTATAGTTACGTTCTTTTGAGAAGTGTTCATACAATTCGCGTTTTATTACTGAAATATCCTTGTCAAATTCTGTTGTGGAATAAACCCCAGTGTGACTATGCGTAATATCGGAGCGAGTTAGTCCGTAATGTAGAAAAAAATATGCCCAGCACATTCTTCTGCCTTCTTCACCGTATTTTTGTAGAAGAGATTCTAGAACTGGTTTGTAAATACCGTCGTAGTAGGAAAAAGCCATTTCAAAGTCACCATCTTTTAAAGCTCTTCTCATTTGAGCATCTCCAACAGTTGAAGTTATAAGTTCTCTGTTTCTCTCTCTAAAAGACTTGACCGAATCATCTATATCAAGTCTACGTTTACCCAGAAGGTAAAGATGCCTTGTGCTACCACTATTGGGGAACTGATCTTTTAAAATCTGAAGTGCTAAAGAAATTCTTTTTGGACCAACATTGAGCAAATATCCAATACCTTTGATGGAAGTGTTTGTGAATGCAGCAATGTAGACTGCTCTTAGTAAATCAGGATAATAAATTGTATCATCAGGTAACTGTGGAAGTTTCTCAACTTCACTAGGAATTGCTTTATTTGTTTGAACACCCAGGAGTCCAGCCATGTTGTATGGATATTGGCCACACAATGTAATTTGTCTAATCGCTGACAACCCCAAAGATGTTAGCAATTTTGCAGGGTAGATGGCTTGTATGAACTCATCAGAATCCAAAATTGAACTTATTCTGCTAACTTTTAGCGCAACGTTAATGTGGCTGAAGTTAACTAAATCCGCAATTTGTGCCACGGGGGTGAGATTGCACATTTCAAAAAATATTTTCTGCATCACCTCGTCTGTATAGCCATGCGCTTCTAGGAATCTCCTTAGAGTAGTCAGATTAAAAGTCCTCCTATTAAAAAGGCTGTCTTTAATTACGTAAACCGAGGGATTATTACTGTACTCTTCCATGATTTAATGTTGCGAATCTCACCGAATTATAGCTCAGAAGTGCGTTTTTTGCAGACAGGCAAGCGTAGCTAGCAAATGTGTGATTGACACCACCTTCTGGCATCAGTTATAATATAAAGAGTTAAAAAACACTTATGTTAAGAAATTTTGAATATTTAAGAGAGGAGAATGAAAGACGGAGGATCTTCGAGCAAGTTAAAGATGCGAGAAACGAAATAAGATCAGAAATTGATGAGCTTAAACGAAATTGGCACATCCCAGAAAATCTTAGAGAGATAAATATTCTAAGTGAAAACTATGAGGCGAAGACTAGAATTCTAGAGGAAGCACAACAAAAAGTGGCAGGGGTTAGAAAATTGCTTACAGACGAAGAAATTGAGGTTTTGGATAGAGCTTTTCTAGCTAAAGATTTAATACGTTTTAGAAAAGAGCTAACTAATCTTATAGAAACTGGTAGGGGATCTGAAGAAACGATAAATACACTCGAAACTATAATTAGCGACATTCAAAAGTATTTAGGCATAAACCGAAATCAATCCCAGACAGAATTCTAGGGCCATAGAACAAAAGTTTGTTATACTAATATTAGTTAACATAAACAGCTATGCACACACTCCCTCAACTTCCCTATGCTTACGACGCTTTAGAACCCTTTATCGATGCGAAGACTATGGAAATTCACCATACTAAGCATCATCAAGCATACATAGATAATTTGAATAAACTTCTCGAAGGTCACGCTGATCTTCAAAATCTTTCTGCAAATGAATTGTTACAAGACACAAGTAAACTTCCAGAAGACATTAGACAAGGAGTAATCAATAACGCAGGCGGGCATTTAAATCATACATATTTCTGGGAAACACTTTCCAAGGAAGGAGAAAAAGAACCTGAAGGCGAATTAATGGAAATGATTATTTCTAGTTTCGATTCTTTTGACAACTTCAAAAAAGTATTCACAGAAGCTGCAATGAAAAGATTTGGAAGCGGCTGGGCATGGTTAGTTAGAGAAAATGGAGGATTAAAAGTTATGTCGACAGCTAATCAAGATGCTCCAGTTTCAACAGGTCACCACGCATTGTTAGGCCTAGACGTTTGGGAACATGCATATTATCTTCAATATCAAAATAGAAGAGCAGAGTATGTAGGGAATTTTTGGAATGTAATTAACTGGAGAAGAGTAGAAGACGAATTTAAAAAATAATAAATTTATGGAACTTGCACCAGCCACAACAGATATTGAAGCGACAACCGATCCGAACGAACCTACAGCGAATCAACTGGAACGATTAGAAAACAAGAGAATGGATAAGGAGGTTGAGCTAGCAGAGGCCAGTTCGAATAGCGAAAGAAAAATACTACGGGCAAAAATACGACTTATTCAAGCAAAGGCTAAACAAATTAGGGCAAAAATATTTCCCGAACTTGTGAATGAATTTGATACAAAGAACGCAAATGAACTACTGGATTCATTACGCCGATCGCTTGCTATAGAACGGAGTGTTTTGAGACTTAGGACAACTACAGATCGTGCAAATATTCAGGAAAGGATGAAAATCATCCAAACCCAAATAGCAGACATTGAAAAGTACTTAGCTAAGCCAAAACGAATTGCAGAAACCAACTCTCAACTAGCAACTCAGGAAATGTAATTCAACTACTTAGAATTTACAAACTTCTTAACAATATCGCTTTTGTAATCAAGGCTCAATTCTTTAGAAGGAGAGTTTGTTATACATTCTTCCAAAAGATCAGTTATTTGTTGTTTAAAAGAAATTCCACTAGCTTCCCATAAATAGAAAGCCATAGATCCTGGAATTGGATTAATCTCAGTTAAATAAACTTGATCGTCACTCAAAACCATAAAATCAATTCTCACCATTCCTTTACAACTGCAAGCAGTGAAAGCTCTTTTCGCCAAATCGTTTATTTTCTCCTGAAGTTTAACCGAAATTTTTGCAGGCAATTCTCTTTGAAGAGAAGCCATTCCAGAACCTGTTTTCTTACCACCCCTTTCATATTTATCCGCAAAGCTTAAGATTTCGTCTTGAGAAAATGGTTTTTCAATTTCACTGCATTCAAGTTCACCGTTGATTTGTCGCACAGAAACATTATATTCTTTAAAATCCTTAGCCAATTTTTCAACCAATATTTCTGAATCTACATGACTAGCTTCAATCAAAGCTTTTTCCAGTTCAATTTCTGTTTTTGCAATAGAAATGCCAATGCTAGAACCAAAATGAACAGGTTTTACGATCAGCGGTAGATTAAGTTCGCTAGAAATTTGTTTAGTTAACTCTTGAGAGCTTACTCGAATCGTTGATGATGAAATGCTAACTCCTTCAATCACAGGAACTCCCATGCTAATTACAACGTCTTTTGTAAGTTGCTTATTCATACAAATAAACGAGCTTTCTGCAGTTGTGGAAGTAAATGGGATATTCAAACTTTCAAGTAATCCTTGAATTTGTCCTCCCTCACCAAGTCCTCCATGAAATGCCATATAAACTGCAGTAGGGTAGTATTTCTTTTTCCACAAACCTCCGGCAGAAATGTAACCGCCGTCGTTATCTTTTCCAAATTGAACGTCTATACCTTTGTCTTCTGCAAACTCTTTTCGAGAAGCTAGCTCTCCTAAATATTTAAACTCACCTTTTTTAGTTACATAAATCACATGAGGAGTGTATAAGTCTCTATCAATATTCTCTACAACTTGGAGTCCAGTAATTATAGAAACTTCATGCTCAGGAGAAACGCCACCAAACATTATTAATACATCTTTCATAGCTGTTTTTAGTAATATAAATCGTTAAGTTCCGGTTGCATTAAAATAAACCATTCTTCTTTTTCAAAATTATTAACTTCCTTTTGCACAAATGTTTTGAAGTCCTTCAAGACAACAAAGTTTGAACCGACCAGTCCTTTAATAATATCATTAGATAGATCACTTCTTAAAACGATAGTGAAGTCTGCAGATTCCTTCAATATTTTCCCAAGTTCAAAATTCTTATCTTTGTTCTCATTTGAAAGCTCTGGAATACCAGCAGTTACAATTAAAAGTTTCTTATTTAGTTTATCAGCTTGTTTTCTTGCTTCTTTTATTCCAGCTTGTGATGTTGTAAAACTAATATTGTACGAATCGTCAATACCATCAAACCCGAAAACTTTAGTTAATCTCTGTCGTCGCTCAGGTAATTCAAGTTTTGACAAAGCATCGTCGATAAATCTTTGTTCAACATTTAAAATCTCACAAGCTTTCAATGCAAAAGCCAAATTCATTTTGTTAGACTCAGACAAGTCGTTTTTAATCTCGGTCATTGTGACTTCATGTTTATTCCTCTTGCCTAAAGCAACATCACTAAGTCTTTCAAAAACGACTTTAGTAGAAATTAAATCTGCTTGTTCTTTTGAGTACACAAAAGTTTCGCTTAAGGCACGTGCGAGCTCATCCTGGTCCCTAAATCTAACCAAATGCTGATCACCAATGTTTGTAAGAACAGCAATGTCAGGTTTCAGAATTCTAGTGCTCTTACCAATTTCATCGATTACAAAAGAGTCCACTTCAGAAATCAAAAGCTCAGTATCTTTTTGTAGATTATTTTTTATCCAAATCGCAATTCCTGTTGGAGTATTTATGTTGCCGGGAATCATTTGTGTCTTGTATGAATATTTAGAAAGTTGATAAATAAAATTCTTAACTGTAGTTTTCCCGTAGCTTCCCGCAACTGTTACTACTTTCAAATTTGAAATAGAATCACGAATTGCAGAGGCTTCTTTTCGAACACCGCTTTTAACAAAATCGTAGTAATAATTTAAAATAAAATTGCTAAGCAAAACGTATAAAGGGATCAGTAAAAGATTTAAAGGTATTAAGATCCAAAGTTTAAAAAAGTAGAGAAGAGCAATATCAATGAAGAAGAAAAAGACAGAAAGTGCCAAAGTCACCTTAACGCGTTTTGTGAATTTCAAACTATCCCTGACTTGAAAGTTTCGTTTAAAGAAAAACTTTGGTAACCAGTACAAAAATCTATTGGATGAGTATTCTTCTTGTTGAAGAATGTATAGAAAATCCGAAAATGGAAAGACTATATTAAAGAGTTTCGATAAATTTTTTAATAATTCCATATGATAAAAAAGGTGATTCTTGAACAACTTGGTGTCCAGCATTATTAATAATTTCTAATTGGGATCCTGCAACCAATTGATTAATCTCATGAGCGATTCTAAGAGGAACGGGTTCGTCGTTTTCTCCCCATAACAGTAGAGTAGGAACATCAATTCTTCCAAGTTCTTCTGTTTGATCAAATGGCACAACTTTTCTGAATATTTTACCTAGTCCTTTTTTGTCAGCATCACCCAAATCGGCTGTGAGCCTTGGGCTATGTGCCTTGAGCCTTTTAGAAACCCACTTTAGAATCTTATACTTTTTTATTTTGAATTTTGTACTCAAAGATGGACGATAAATGGAAGGCGAGCCTGTCAAAATAAGTGCTTTTAGCCACGCAGGTCTTTTACTCGCTAAGTAACTTGAGATTCGACCTCCAAAAGAATGCCCAAGCAAAATTACATCATTTAATTTCATTTCTGAAATTTTGCTTTCTACCCAATCGGCGTATTCTGGGACTCCCCATTCGTTGGACACAAGTGGTTCATCACCAAATCCAGGGAGGTCTAGAGCAATCACAGAAACGCCTTCAAATCTAGAAATGAAGTCGTTCCACACAGTTTTACCTTGTCCCCATCCGTGGAGAATTAATATAGTCATAGTGTAAGTATCTCACATTATATAGTAGTTTTTGGGGTACAAAATGAAAAGGCTTTAAGCTAAAAGTTGAAAAAAATCTAAGGATCGAAAATAGTTTTTGCAGTTCTATTTGTTTCTAATTTATATTTTTCGTATTTTGTATTTTTCTACCCTGCAGAATTGTACTCCGAGTTATACTAATTACTATGCAAAAGTTTGAAGCAATCAGTTTAAAAAAGTTAAATACGTTTGGAATAGACGTTCGGGCCAATAGTTTAATTGTTGTTGAATCTAGGCAAGACTTAATAGATATTTACAATAAAGGAGTATTTAAAAAGAAGTTCTTTATCTTAGGAGGAGGTAGTAATGTACTATTTGTAGATAATTATGATGGAGAAGTTGTTCAAATAAACTTAAAAGGAATTGAGTTTAAATCGCAAGAACAAGACTCTATCGTTTCCTGTTTCGCAGGAGAAGTTTGGGATGATTTTGTTAAATTAAGTTTGGAAAGAAATTTAAATGGGCTGGAAAACCTCTCGCTAATTCCTGGATCTGTCGGAGCATCGGCTGTTCAAAACATCGGTGCTTACGGAGTAGAGGCTAAAGATTTTATTGAAAGTGTAGAGTATTTTGATATAGAGTCAGGGGTATTTAAAACTTTAAATAACTTAGAATGTGAATTCGATTATAGATCCAGCATTTTTAAAACCAGGCTTTTAAGCCAAGCAATAGTTACTCAGGTAACTTTTAGATTTTCAAATGTAATAAATCTAAATTTTACTTACCCTGATATTCTTACATACTTAGAAACTCATGCTTTAGAACAGAAAGATGTAACACCCCAAATGCTCCGTGATATCATTTGCGAAGTAAGGTTAAAAAAGCTCCCTTATCCCCATGAGGTTGGTAATGGTGGGAGTTTCTTTAAAAATCCAGTTGTCTCTAAAACTGAGTCAGAAGAGTTGCTAAAAAAATATCCAGATGCAAAAGTTTTCCCGTATAAAGTAGGATATTTAAAAGTTTCCGCTGGCTGGCTAATCGAAAAAGCGGGGTGGAAAGGTTGGATTGATAAAACAAAACGATTTGGAGTTTCGCAGAAACACGCGTTAGTTCTTGTAAACCATTCGGATGCAACGGGACGTGAAATATTTAATTTATCAAAAGAAATAGTACAATCGATATCTGAAACATTTGGAATCAGACTTCAGGAAGAGGTTGTAATAATCCATTAATTAATTTAAAACAAACTATGAGTGCAATTAAAATCAACGGAGGCAAGCCAATAAAAGGAACAGTTACTGCATTACCAAATAAAAACTCAATTTTAAAATTAATCCCTGCTGCAGTTCTCGCGGATGAACCAGTAATTTTTCATAACGTTCCAAAAACCTCATCTGTAAAATACTTATTACAAATATTCGAAGAACTGGGAGGCACGGTTGAGTATCTAGAGGATTATACGGTCAAGTTAGATGGTAAAAATATCAACAGCTCTGCAATTAGTGATGAGCTAGCAATGAAAGAGAGGTCGGCGTTTGTTTTTTTAGGCCCATTGGTATCAAGATTCGGTAAAGCATCTGTAAGAGATGGAGGTGGTTGTAAATTGGGAAATAGACCACTCGACGTAATGTTCCAAGGATTGAAATTTTTAGGAGTGGAGGTAGATAGTAAAGACGGCTACAAAGTATCTGCGAAAAATGGGTTAGTTGGAAGCGAAAATGTTTGGTTACTTGAAGCGTCTGTGACGGGAACCGAAAATCTTGTTTTAGCAGCTGTTAAAGCCAAAGGCAGAACAGTCATTTACAATGCTGCATGCGAACCGCACACACAAGATTTGTGTAATTTCCTGGTATCCATTGGAGCAAAGATCGATGGAATCGGAACTAACAAAATAGTAATCGAAGGAGTAACAAAGTTAAAAGGAGGAGAGTGGACAGTAATATCAGACCACATTGATATTGGAGGAATGATTGTTGCGGCAGCAGTTACAGGAGGTGAAATCTTGATCAAAAACGCTATTCCACATCATATGACACAGGTGATTAATAACTTTGCAAAATTCAACGTAAAAGTTGAAGTAAGAGGTGATGATATATTTATTCCTGGGGGACAGGAACTGATAGCTCATCCAAACCTTAGGGGTGATATGGATAAAGTAAAAGATGAACCATGGCCTGGATTTCCAGTCGACCTTATTCCCCAAGCTTTAATTCTTGCGTTAAAATCCAAAGGAAACATGAGAGTTTACTCAAATATGTACGAAGTACAATTAATCGAACTTTTTGCCGAACTTTTCAAAATGAATTCAAAAATGTTTCTTACAAACCCAAATCAAATCATTACTTTTGGACCAACGCAATTTAAAGGAACAGAGGTGAATGCTTCTACAATCTTGCAATGTACACACGCTATGATACTTGCAGGTCTATCAGGCTCAGGAACAACTATTGTAGAAAATCCAGAGATTATTTACAGAAGGTTTCCAGAATTAGTGGAAACCTTTAAAGAGCTAGGGGCGGATATAGAGGAGATTTCGTAAAGGATCTTTATATCTTAATATATTCACGATATAATGAGGGAGTTAGGTATCATTTATGACTATTCTATACATTCCTGGCTTTTCAGTAAAAAACCGTGAGGAAACAATAATCAATGCTACGGCTCTAGAAATAGCAGGCCATGCTGTTGTTTCTGTTGAATGGGAACATTGGAATAGCCCAGATGCACCATGGAGCCTTCAGAATGCCATGAAGACAGTTAAGGGTTTGAAAGTAGTTCCAGATATCATCGTAGCTAAATCTATAGGAACTTTCGTTGCAGTAAATCTTTTAAAAGAATTATCTGTTTCTAAGATTGTTCTTCTCGGCATTCCAGTTTTAGACTTAAGCGAAGAAGATTTGAAAGCTTATTCAATACTTGAAAATATTAAAGACCAGACTGTTCTTGTTCATAACATAAACGATAATCATGGAACATTACAAGACTTATCAAAATACCTAGAACTGACTGAGTTCGATGTTCACGAAATCGAAGCTGACAACCATTCTTATCAATATCCCGAACTTATAACAGCAATCATTAATGAATAAGCATCCTTACATTCTTGCAATCGATACTTCCTGCGACGAAACATCCGTTGCAGTTTTGCATGGCTTTAAAGTTCTATCAAACCTACTTCCATCTCAAGCCGCAATGCATCGAAAATGGGGCGGAGTGGTACCAAATTTAGCTAGACTTGCACACCAAGAGAGAATAGACGGCGTTGTAGAAAGAGCCCTCAAATTAGCAGGTATTAAAATAGATCAAATTGACATCTTTGCTGTTACATATGGCCCTGGTTTGGCAATTGCTTTAGAAGTAGGAATTCAAAAAGCGAAAGAATTGGCAGAACAATACAAGAAGCCACTGTTTGCGATTAATCATATGGAAGGACACCTCTTTTCTGCATTTGCAGAAAAGAAAACCCAAAACCCAAATCCTAAATCCCAAAAAATAGAGTCCCCAGTACTAGGTGTGCTTGTTTCGGGAGGGCACACAGAGTTTATTCTTGTTAAAAATTATGGGGAATATGAAATACTTGGAGAAACTTTAGATGATGCATGCGGTGAAGCTTACGATAAGTGCGGGAGACTTTTAGGTTTAGGTTATCCTGCTGGCGCAACTATTACAAAATTTGCAAAAGAGAGGCGTCCCAATGTCACTGTTGAATTCAAAAATGACATGCAGTCTTATGTCGCAACGCTAACATCCCAGCCAAGCGGATCCCGCGTCGAGCACGGGAATTCTCACTTCTCATTGCCGGTGCCAATGGCTAATTCTAAAGACTTTAATATGAGTTATTCGGGATTAAAATCAGCCTTTTCAAGATTAGTTTCAGAAAACGAATTAACAAAAGAATTCACAATGGATATGTGTGTGTTGTTTGAAGCAGTTGCGTTAAAACAGATTACTTTGAAACTCGAAGGTATCCTTAAAAAGCATCAAGTAAATGAAATCTGGCTAGGTGGAGGAGTTGTTGCTAGTCCAAGATTGCGTTCGGAAGTCAGAAAGGTTTTTAAAGGAAAAGTTCGATTTCCTTCTTCTAAGAAACTAACTGGAGATAACGCCGCGATGATTGGCGTAGTAGCAAATATCAAATTGCAAAATTTCGGAAATACGCACAATCCAGCAAAAGGAATCTACACTTCAGATTTCGGGTTGATTGATAGAGATCCGAGTTTGGCTTTAGGTTAACGCTTCTTGCATCAAAATACGATATAATTTCTTTAATTAAACACTAGTACATGATAATGGATAGCAACTTAGACAATATTATAACTAGTTGGCTTAATTACTATATTAAGTTTCATAACTACGCATCTATTTCGTTAGGCGTTTCTAATGGAACACAGTCCTTTGTGAAGACATTTGGTAAGTATGATAAAGTGCAACAAATAGCCTCTCCCTTTTACAATATCGCCTCACTTTCAAAGCTTTATACCGTTGTCGAAATGTTGAAACTAGTAGACAACGGCGTGATCAAATTAAAAGATAAAATTACTGATCATCTAGATTATTTCCCGAGCAAAGAAATAAGTATCGAAGATTTATTAGCTTTTAAAGTAGATATTCCAAGAGATGGATACTTTAATTTTTGGCTTACAGAGCAATTTCCTTCGGAAGAAGAACTACAAGATCAGATTAAGTCACTTAATCTTACCAAGGCCGAAACCTTTAAGTATTCAAACCTTTCTTACGCAATCGTTGGATTAATCCTGAAGAAGTTTATAACAATTGACCAACAAGAAAGACAAGACGTTATTGGATTTGGAAAACCAATCTTCGGTAAAATAAAGCAGTTTGGTCCAGTTAATTACAAGTCATTCACACCAGCCATGGGGTTAAACAAAACTATTGAAGAAATGTCTGCATTTGGTCAGATTCTATTGAATAAAGATACTGCACTTTTGTCACATGAATCATGGGAGATACTGCTAAAAGTTCACTTAGCACTGGATGGCGATCAAGATGATGTCACTCTAGCTTTAAGAAAATGGAAAGGATCGAATATTTACGAAATTCCAGGGTATGGATTTGGGTTTGCATCTGGCTTATTACTAGACTATGATAATCAAAATGTATTTACGGTGCTTACAAACAGTGCCAATGAAGAATTCGCTCTGTATTTCCTACGAACAATTAGGAGGTTGATGGAGTACTTTGGAGGTTCCAAAACGATCGATTTAAGCTCTAAACTTAATGGGTACTACAGAGGAAAGGATTATGATATCTGTGTTTACGATTGCACCAACTCTTTGTACATCTTCAAGCCATACGACACAACACCTTTCCATGAAGATAACTTCGAAGAGTTTACCAAAAATGGAGAAAACTCCTACCTAATTTCTAACCGAGAGGATGATCCTTATCAAAACGAAATTGCTTCTTTTCAGTTTGACGAACAAGGAAATGTTGCCGGCTTTACACACGGAGGTTGGGGATTTGTAAAGTTTACACCAGAACTCAGCTAAAACGGAAAGCTATGAATATCTCCAGCCTTAGTTTTTACCATCACCTTCGAGTTTGAATCTGTTGCAAAGTTGTGAAAATCTAAATCGTGTACGAAGGCGTGGGAAGCATTAGACAAAATGTGAGCTTTAGTCAAAGAATCGGCATTTACTAAAACATATTCTGGGTCAGTAAATAGAGGGGTATGGCCAAACTTAGTAACTGTTGTTTTAGGTTTAGTCATATCATATTCATTTACAACAACCGAACTGTTTAAAACTCCAATATCTGCATCTACATTATGGCTACCTAGTTGAGGAACTTGAATTCTCCATTCATTTTCACCAGAAGCAGAATACAAATTTGAGTAAATAATCAAAAAATCTTCGAAATCATTTTCATAAGACAAAAAATGTTTTACTGCATCCAGAATAAACGGAGTTTTAATACCTCTAGAATTGAAAGTAAGGTCTGTATCTTTTACGATCTTGTTGTTGGTTCTATCAATTTGAGTAAAGAACACAGCTCCTTCATCACTAAAAAAATGTTCATTTGTGTTTGCTTTCTGAAGTTCGACAAGCAAATCAAGGAATTTTATGAATTCGGAAGAAGCATCGATAGGTAATCCCGTGTCTGTTGTATTGAATCTATGAGCGGAACTTCCTTTCACAGAAGGATTTAAATCACTATCGGAAAAAGAAATAAATGCTGAGAGTGCTTCTGCAAATTTATCGGGAAGCTCTCGTCTGGACCGCAGTAAGATTTCACTTGTTCCGTATGGGAAGCGCGTTTGGTATATCATAAGTACAGTATATATTAAAAAGCTAGAAGTCAGAAGATAGAAGGTAGAAAAGACTAACGATTAAATCTTAAATCTTAAACCTTAAACCTTAAACCTTAAAACTTAAATCTTAAATCCTAAATCCTAAATCTTGAGCCTTGAGCCTTGAATCTTTTTATTATTGGCACTTAGTCAAACTTTACTTTAATATGTATATAGAATCTTTAGAACATATCTATGTCAGTCAAGCGACCCTTTAATTTACTAGAACCAATAAAACCTGCGCTAACGCTGTGGGACAAAATCTACGACTGGGTCTTATGGAGAGCAAGAGTAGTTATTCTAATCACCATTATTTTAATAACTGGAATCTTTGTAGGAAAAGTAGTTGTTGATACAGATGCAAAAAATAAAACAAAGGAAATTGCTGCAGTTGGTTCAAGATTAAAAGTACTTGAAGATTCATACGAACCAGAGTTTCGAAATTTATTCAGAAGAGAAGCAGACTACGTAAAGCTTTGGAACAACTCAAGCATGTACACAACTGTAGTTCAAGAATTAAATTCATATATTAACAACGAGGTAAATCTAAACATAAGAATTCAAGGCAACAGACTTACAATTTTTGGAACGGAAGATTTAAGCATTTTAAATCAAGTTGAAGTTGCAATGAAAAGCTCAACTTCATTCCAGAATGTATTTGTAAACAGTTTGACTGTAGACTCTGGACAAGAAGGATTGAATCAAGGTGATTACATTTTAACGGCAGAAATAATTGATATTAGTAGAGAGAAACTATAATGGACGCACAACAAACTAGACGACAAAGATTAAACGAATTGCTAGAAACCACAAAGGGTAAGACATATTTTGTTGTTTTTGTAACCTTTGCATTTACCGCAGTTATGATTTTGTTTGGTCTTCTACCTTCATATTCAGCATTTTTGAAACAGTTCGAACAGAATCAATTAAGAGCAACTCATATTAATGATTTAAACAGAAAACTTTCTGTTCTAGAGAAACTTGTAGTCGAAGATCAAGCAAAAAGTGCTTTGAAAGGAGTATTCAATCGAATTATGCCTAATGGATTCAATCAAGTTGATTACGTACTCGAGATTGATAAATTTGCACTAGAGAACCAAATGAAAGTGGAGAGAATGACTTTTACAACTATAGAAGCACTTGAAACCGTTTATCCAAATGTCAGACTTGACGATAGCGCAAGAGGAATGCTTATAAACATACAACTGGAAGGGGAGAAGGAATCTTTATCCGGTTTTATAAATGATATGGAGGCTTCAATTAGACTGTACACTATTAATGATCTAACTGCTGTAAAAAAATCTGATCAAGAACTCTTGGAAGATAATTTCGAAAGGCCATATCGGTACAGTATTTTAGCTCAGACTTATTATTTCGAATTAAATGAATAGTGCTTGGAGAAACTTGCTTATAATTGGAATCATCACTTTACTACTCACAGTCGGCTGGGAAATTTATCAAGCTGGCGATGGTGGAAGAGAGGAGTTTAATCCTTTTGTTAACCCGATAGAAAATACTGTCTTGTTCCCAGCATCTTTAGAAACACACATTCAAAACGGGCAAGCTAACTTAATTCTAGACAGCAATGATGTACAGGACGGCAGTGATTTTATAATAGAAGAAGAGTTAGAGTAATCAATATATTAAATACTACTAACGTTTAAGAACTCCCCCTCCGCCAAAGGCGGTGTCCCCTATTTGTAAGAGGGGGCGTTTTCTATTGACTGGCCTTTAATCCTTGAATAAATTCCTCAGCATC
>CAZYSE010000028.1:0-14440 GCA_964650085.1 uncultured Candidatus Saccharibacteria bacterium
ACATGGACATTAACCTCGGAAATATTTATTGGCTACAACTAGAAGAAAGTGTAGCTCATCCCTATGTCGTTATTCGATTGTCTTCACTTACTGCAGACGTTTGTGCCCTCACAACGAATCAGAATAAATCGAACATGCCAGGAAACGTTATTCTAGATTTCGGCGAAGGAGATTTAGAAAAACAGAGTATTGTAGAAGTATCCAAAGTAGCGAGGGTAAATAAATCCTACCTTACAAAGTTTGTTGGAAAATTATCGGAAGAAAGAGTCGAAGAAATACTTAAGGGTATTCGTTTCCTGAAGACCACGTATTTCGAAAATCGAGGTATAATCCAAACATGAAAAGATTGAATTCTAAAAGATTTTATGTAGTTTTGGTATTTTTAGTTTTGTACCTACTAACTTTTGTCGCTTTGCTCACAACATTCAAATATAACCAATACACTCCCAATCCGTACAGTTTCCCAATAAGTTCTGAGGTCACTCAAAATGTTGAGGTTAACCCTGCGACTAATCTGACTACTCAAAAAGTTTGCGGAGACAACCAGGAAATTGGACGATTCTGCAATAACTGCAAAACGGCGCAAGTGACCTACACTAAAGCGGACTGTTCTCAGTATCAAACTTTTCCTTACGACGTTAACTGTTCACACTTGTGTGGGCCTGCAGGGCCAAGTCTAGAGGAAATGGTTCAACTTTTTAAACGCAAGGTTGAGTGCAGGGTATTGTTAAACCCAACTCCAGAATGTGTCGAATTCCTGTTGGCTAATCCGTGATAGAGAATATTGTCTATTACTTTGATAAAATTATTGCAATACTTTTAAGTTAAATTTTATGCCAACAAAACCAACAGAAACATTCTCAGAAGTAGAAAAAGAAGCAATGAGAAATAGAGCAAAGGAGCTAAGAGCAGAAGCGAAATCTAGTAAAAATAGAGAACAAGGAGAAAAAGATATTCAAGCAGCCATTGCTGCTATGAAAGAACCAGATCAAATTCTTGCAAAGCGAATTCATCAGCTAGTAACGACCACAGCTCCAGAACTGTTCCCAAAAACCTGGTATGGAATGCCTGCTTACGCCAATAACGATGGTAAAGTAATTTGTTTTTTCCAAGCCGCTAGTAAGTTCGAAGCTAGATACGCATCATTCGGTTTTAACGATTCGGCAAATATTGACGATGGAAATATGTGGGCAACTGCTTTCGCACTTATAAACCTTGCATCTGCGGAAGAGGATAAGATTGTAAAACTAGTGAAGAAGGCTGTAAGCTAAGCCGTAGCTTCTAACCATTCCTCGGTCTTCTGTTCAATCTCAAGATTAATATCTCTAAGTTCCAAGTAAAGGGCATTAATCTGATCCGAACTTAAGTCTACACGACTCAATTTAGCAGTCACAGCATCACGTTTCTTTTCAAGGCTATTGATTTTCTTCATCAACTCTCGCTCGTTATTTGCATTAGGTAGTCTCTCAGTTTTTTCGATCTTCATTTGTTCGATCTTCGGATTTTCATCATCTATAGGCATAACTTCTCTATACTGAGAATAGTTTCCTGGGAAATTCAAAATTTCACCATTCCCTTTAAACACGAACAAATGGTCTACAACTTTGTCCATGAAATAACGGTCGTGGGAGATTATAATCAAACATCCTTTGAATTCTCTTAAAAAGTCTTCAAGAACATTCAATGTCAAAATATCGAAATCGTTTGTGGGTTCGTCCAAAATCAAAAAGTTTGGATTCATCATCAAAATCTTAAGTAGATTGAGCCGTTTTTTCTCCCCACCACTTAACTTAGAAACTAACACCTGCTGGCTAATTGGAGAGAACAAAAATCTTTCTAGCATTCTAGCTGCGCTAACTTCAGTACCATCCGAAAGCTTCACATAATTGGCAACCGCTTTTACAGAGTCGATTACTTTTTCGTTTTCTTTAATTTCAATTCCAGTTTGAGTGTAGTAACCAAATGTAACAGATTCACCTTTTACGATTTTGCCTGAATCCAATTCTTCTTTACCCATTATCAAATTTAGAAACGTTGACTTACCAACTCCATTCTTTCCGATAATTCCTACTTTCTCGCCACGATTAAAACTATAGCTAAATTTATCGAGAATCTTTTTATCACCATATGATTTTGATAAATTATGCATTTCTAGAATCTTAGCTCCCATATACGTTCCCACAACATCCAAACTCACTTTTTCTGTCACGTGCTTTCGTTTTAGGTTAGCCTTATCCAGATTGTAATCCCTTACTCTAGCTGTAGATTTTGCTTGTCTTCCTCGTGGTTGTTTTTTAACCCATTCTAATTCTTTCTTCAAAAGCGCTGATGTTCTATCAATATTAGTGTTTTCCTGCAGTTCTCTTTCAGCTTTCTTTTCCAAATAATATGAATAGTTTCCTTTGTAAGTAAACACTTTCCCGCCAACTAGTTCGATAATTTGATTACAAACTCTTTCTAGAAAATATCGGTCGTGAGTGACCATCAGTAAAGTAATATTTTCATCCTGAAGATATTCTTCCAACCAGTCGATCATTTCTAAATCGAGATGGTTTGTAGGTTCGTCCATTATTAAAAAGTCGGGTCTATCAATCAATATTTTTGCTAACGCCACTCGTTTCTTTTGTCCTCCAGAAAATGTTGAAATCTTGTCGTGTAAATTATTCAAATTTAGATGCTTTAGAACATCTTGAATCTTTTCCTCGTATTCCCAAGCATTTGTGTTTGTCATCGCGTCGAATGCGATTTGCATTTTATCCATATCCTCAGGCGTATCCAAGCTTTCTTTGTAAAGTTTTACTGCTTTTATGATTGGAGATTCGGAGTCGAACAACTCCTCCATAACTGTGGAATTTAAGTTCAGCGCTGGTTCTTGTTCTAGAAAAGCCGTCTTTACACCTTTTTGCTTTGTGATTTTTCCGCTATCGTAAACTTCTACTCCCATTATTATGCTGAGCAGAGTAGACTTTCCAGTTCCGTTCTGTGCAACCAAAGCTACTTTATCCCCTTCGTTTATAGAAAAAGAGATACTGTTTAGTATCGTTCGGTCGTTAAACGACTTTGTTAAATTGTCAGCTGTTATGTAACTCATAATTTTGGGATGTATTTGGTACCTTGCATTTTAGCACTATAACGAGGCTTTGATTTCGGAAATTGAGTTCTAAAACATTTTTCTATTCATGCTATTGAAAGTGCCAAATCATCGACGCGTCCTATAGTAATTTTTAAAACTCTTTAATGTCCTTTGAGAAACGACCTATAGTTTTTAAAAACTCGAATGAAAGAATTTCGTAACAATTACTTCCAAAGTAATTAAATTTCTTCTATATTATTTAGGTAGACCCTGCACGGTTGACTAATAATATTCCTTGTTTATACAAACATTTTTATTCGTATTATTAGTTAATCTATATGAAGCACAGGTTCCAATTCCCCAAACTTTCTGTTCTAGCTCTTGCTGTTTTTACTGCTTTCAATCCACTTTTTGGACTAGGTAGTTTAGTATTTAAAGTTTCAGCAGCTGCACCACCAGAACCGGTAACTGTTTTTGAAGTCCTAGCTGTTGGAGAAAGTGCGACCGTACTAACACCAACGACAGGAAATACTACTACCAACCATAACGGTTCTGAGTGGTACTATGATACCTCCTCATCGATGGGATTTGCTCTTGGAGGTGACACAGTTCAATTAAGCTCTGCAGACGTTGAAGGTTTTAACGCTGAGTACAGGTTATCTTGGCACTTACAAAATGGAGACACAATGTATGGAGGATACAGAGCTGGAGCTGAGACCGGTCTAAATAGTAGCGAAACTTGGTATAAATATGTTTATGAAGCAAATGTACTTCCAGCTTACTACCCTTCAGGACCACAAACTAATGTACCAGAAACAGACCTAATTGGTTGGTCTCTTTGTTACATTGGGCAATACGCAGAGGATGATGTTAATCTTCCAACTTTATGGACTGCTTGTGATGGAACGTATTTAATGTACGCTGGGGCAGAAGGAGCATTTAATCGAATTGATGTAGAAGCAGATAGCGCTTCAATTTTAAATACACCAGGAGGATCACAGGAGGCTACTCCTAAAATTTTTGTTGGTGAGGAATTAGATTTAACACTCTACGAGACAGATGGTTCAACAGTGATCCCATGGTCTGACTTTATAGTCTTTATTTCAAACTGCGATGCTTCTAGTTGTTCTTTACCTGCTAATCCAGTTTCGGATCCAGGTGCTTGGGATGTGGGAACACCTTTTGAAAATTCTTATACAATTCCTGGTAGCGCCGAAGACAAGTACTTAACTTTCTATGTAGCTGACGATGCTACATTTTTACCTGTTGGAACAAATTTCATAACAATTACAGTTTCACCTACTCCTGCAAATGTAACAATATCAGATTGTGAAGAGTTGCAAGAAGTAAACAATGGTGGGTTGCTGGATAACATATCATTAGGAAACGACATCGACTGTTCGGACACTATAAACTGGAACGGTGGAGAAGGATTTGTGCCGTTAGGCGATGAAACAAATCGATTTGAAGGTTCATTTGATGGAAACAATTTTGCAATTACAGATCTTTACATAAATCGAGTTTCAGACTACCAAGGTTTATTTGGAGTTATTGAAGATGGAGCAACAGTTCAAGATTTGGTTTTGGAAAATGTAAGTATTACTGCTGATGATTTTGTTGGAGGTTTAGCTGGAGCTTTAAGTGGAACAGTAACAAATGTTCATGCATCTGGAGTTGTGACTGGAGATGAAGAAGTTGGAGGATTAGTGGGAAGTCATATTGAACCAATGGGTAGTGGATCTTCAAGTCCACTAGTTTACACTTGGAATGGAACTGAATATGAATATATTGCAGATGTTGGAAGAGGCTTGCCAAGAAATATTGTAGGAGACGACTATGCTCAAATTGATAATGATCAATTAGTTGTCAAAGATGGAAAATATTCAATCAACATTTCTCAAGAGTACAACGAAATTGTTTACTACGATGAATTAGATTTAAGAACATTTGATCACGCTCCGGGCTATAGAGTTTTGACTTCTACAGTTAGAAACGACGATAATTTCTACACCGTGAGCGAAACTCCAAGCCATCAACTTGTAAGCTGTTCAGACATGCATGCTAACGATTGTTTGGCAGACTTGCAAAGCAGCGACGATCTGTGGAGTCAAAAATATGACGACAATTTAAATGAGTGGACAATGAACTTTGGAGATCTATCGGGCGCATCAAGAATTCAATTGTTGGTTCAAGGAGCAAGAGACTTCTCGATTGATGGGACAACATTAAGGTATGTTCAGGTTAGGGACGAAGGAGGAAACTGGGTTGACGCATACTCTAGTGGAGAACTTTCTTCGCTTGGAGGAACTCCATTAACTAAGGTGATTGATTTAACTGATGAGTTTATAAACGGCTACGAAGTTAAAGTTGGGTTTGATAGAACAAGAATGAATTACTTTGCTATCGATACTTCCCCAGCGATTCCTTTTGTAGAAACTTCAAATCATCCAGAAAATGTTGAATTATCTTTCCGAGGTTACACAGAAATCGACAAAGAATTCTACTGGAATCATGATTACGAAAATGTTTCTCCTGTACCAGAAGAATTGTTCGCAAGCCAAACAGGATACTTTACTAAGTACGGAGAAGTTACTCCATTGCTTCAAGCAACAGATGATAAATTTGTAGTAATGCATCACGGAGATCATATGGCGATAGAATTCCCTTACACTGAACCTGCAGAGGGAACAGAAAGAAGTTTTGTACTGTACAACTGGGTTACTTTCAAACACGCAGAAATTGGAGAAGTTGGTAGAACTGTTGAACCATTGCCATTTAATGGAATGAGCGTTTACCCTTATCCGGATACAGAAACATATCCTTTGACTCCTGAAAATGTTGAGTACTTAAGAAATTGGAACACGAGATTTATTGATGGATCGATATCAGAGAGTAGTACTATCATCAGGTCTTCATCAAGTGCTACAGTTTATGGAGATGAAACAGTGGGAGGTCTAGTTGGTTACAACGAAAAAGATATTTTAGGTTCAAAAGCAACTGGAAACGTTATGGTTGGCGATTATGACTACTCAACGGCAGGAGGCTTAGTAGGATACAACGATAATGATGGATATATCTTTGAATCATTCGCAACAGGAAACGTGATTGGAGACATTCTTGGTGCTGGAAGAATGGGAGGTTTAGTTGGTAGAAACGAAGCTGTTATTGAAGAAAGTTACGCAACTGGTAATGTTACAGGTAGAGAAAAACTGGGTGGTTTAACTGGAGGAAACGGAGGAGATATTATTAACTCATTCGCACGAGGTAATGTTACTGGAGAATATGATATTGGAGGACTTTCGGGAAGAAATGGAGGTGACCTAATTGATTCATACTCAACAGGTCTTGTTGTTGGTACAGGACCAAACATTGGAGGATTACTTGGTTACTACAGCGGAGATATTGAATTCTCATTCTGGGATTCTCAAACTACCGGTGCTTCAGATGCTTGTGGAAATACAGATTGTTCTACCGAAGCATTTAGTAAAAATTCTGCAGAAATGAAAACAGATGCTACATTCACAACTGATTTAGGTGGAGATAGTTGGGACTTTGCTACTGTTTGGGGTAGAACAGATTCAATAAATGACGGGTACCCATTCTTACTATGGCAAGCTGCAGATGCAGATGCTGATGGTGTGGATAACAACATCGAAGATGCTGCACCAAACAATGGAGATGCGAATGATGATGGAATTCCAGACGCAGCCCAAGAAAATGTTGCAAGTTTTGTAAATACAGTTAGCGAAGAATATTCAGTATTAGAAGTTCCAGCTGCTTGCGTAATTACTAGCGTAAATGCTCAAGCTGAATCTGTAAATACAGTAGCCGACTCTGGTTATGATTATCCAGCTGGATTCATGAACTTTGTAATTGATTGCGGCACTCCAGGATTTGTAGCAGACATTATAGTTTACAACTTTGGAGTTGCGGATGAGGATTACATTTTAAAGAAATACAATCCATCAAACAGCAGTTACACAAATATTACAGCAGTCTTTACCACAGATACAATTGGAGGACAGTCTGTAGTGGTGGCTTCTTACCAAGTAACTGACGGAGGTTTGTTCGATCTAGACGGATTAGTTAATGGAATTATTGTTGACCCTATCGGATTTGGCTTCTTAGCTTTTGGAGTTCCAAACACTGGATTCGGAGGGCTAAGTAAGAGATAATCGATTCATGTTGAATAAATTAAATTTAATAGTGAACAAAATTGCTACTTTGCCAACAACGGCTAAAGTAGCAATGTTCATAGTATTGTTGATAATAATCGGTTTAGTAACGGGGTTAATTCTAGGAGTCTGGAACACAACACCCGTTACTAAACCCGAGATAATCGATCCTAACGACAAAGTAATTAGCTACTCTGTAGAAATCCCAGACGAAACGCTGCCCGATGAAGACTACGTTTGGTATGGACGACACTCTGATCCTAAATCAATTTCACTTCCTTCCATAAACACCAAAGGTTTTGTAATGAAAGTTACAGTAGACCAAAACGTTCAGATTGCAGTACCTGATAATATTCATTTCGCAGGATGGTTTGTTGATAGCGTGAGACCTGGAGATACTGGACTAAGCATTATCGATGGGCATATTGATGGTCCAAGCATTGGAGGCATATTCAAGGATTTAGGAAACTTGAAACCTGCTGATGAATTTACGATTGAAATGGGAGACGGCAGTTTAAGAAAATTTAGAGTTAAGGAAGTTATTACAGTTGATACAAATGACGCTGCACCGATATTGTATTCGCAATACGCGGATGTAAAAAGTCAGTTGAATTTAATTTCCTGCGCTGGTATATTTTTGGCGGATGAGGGAACTTATGATAAAAGAATAATTGTAACTTCAGAATATTTACCTTAATCAAATGGTAATTTTAAACTTATAGATTTATCAATATAGTATGCAAAACGTTTATAAAATCTTTGTAACAACACCAGAATCAAATACAAATCTGCTAATCAAAGCAATGGCTGAATCGGGGGCAGGTGTTGTTGGTGAATATACTCATTGCGCAATTATTACTAAAGTTTTTGGTAATTACTTACCGAGCGATCAAGCTAGTCCATTTATCGGAGAGTCTGGGAAAATGAGCAGGGAACCGGAAGATAAGGTAGAAATGATATGTCCGAAAGAAAAACTGGAGGCAGTAATTACAGCAATTAAATCTGTTCATCCTTATGAGTCGCCAACTATCGATGTAATTGACACTATGTTTTATAATTAAGCATGCCAGATATATCGAGCCAAATTTATCACTTAGAACTTCAACACCTAAAAACAGATGTATTAACCCTATCTCTAGGACCAACTTCGATTAAAGTATATACCCATGGGTCTACAAACGAAATGCACCATTCAGGTGTAGGCGTTACAGCGCAGCGACCTTTGGATGAGCAACTAGTAAACTTCTGGGAAACATGGAAGCAAAGAGGGGCAAATCCATTTATGGGGCCAATGGCGGGCGAGTATAATTCAGAACTCATTTCTCAACCTGGTCCCAAAGACATTCACGGGGTTTTTTGCGGGGTACCCTGGGATGTTGTGCAGATTTCGGATAACGGAACAGATTCTGGATACGTGGAGCTATTTTTACCAGCAGAACGTTGGAAAACTGAGATTATCGAATACTATTACACCGCAGTTACAATGGCTCCTATTGGTAGCGAAAAAAATCTTTCTCTCACAAGATTTCTTGCCGTTGTCGAAAGAAGGTTTGGGAGTGACAAAAGCATTATGGATAACGTCAACTTCGTTCGCGGCAATCTGAAAATCAAAGGTGGAAATGTTCGAGATGCAGTTACTGATTTGGTAAACCTTGTGTACCCTGGGAATGTTGATTTAAGAAGACGGCTAACAATAAAACAGAATTCGGATTCCATCGTTACATTTCTCGATGAAGTGTGGTTTAAAAATATTTCTGACCAAAGCTACATGGACGCAAGTGGATTTCATCCCTATTGGAACTTAGTACTTTCCGAGATTGTAAATCCACCTTGGGGAGAAGATACTCCAGAGCTTTACAATGAAAACCTTCCAGATGTTAAGGTTAGGGAACTTGACCAGCAGGAACGGCTAGGTCGTACAATTTTTATTGTCCCGGAGGGTGAGTTGCTCAGAAGAAAATCCAATCACATAATATTCAAAGACCCGGAGACTGTTGAAAAAGAAGAAGTAGCAGTAGAAATGTGGCGTCAAAAAGGTGATGCTGACCACTTTCCAAAAATTTCACGAATAATAAAGCCAGGTGAAACTTCACACATAGGAATGAGTGTTATTTTAGTAACAGGTCCAGTACCTCAAGATTTAAGAGATTATGTAGAAGAAGTGAACGCTGTACTTGCTACTACTAATAAGTAACTATTTGATAGCCTTTCTTTTCTTGTACACACTATAAACACTTATAGAAGCAATAACCCCTGTTGCAGCTACCATAATTACTCCAACGTATTTTCCACCTGTACTAGCAAGCAATGGCGCTCCAGGACCAACTGGGTCGAGAATGAAGCTGTTAATTATTCCGTCGTCGTCGTTAATTCCTCCATCCGTCAGGTTGTAAACAATTGTAGAAACCGGTGTTCCTTGAACAACGTCAGCTCCATACGTAAATCCACCCAACACATTTTGGTAAGTCGTATTACCTACTAACTTTCTCATTTGCCAAGTTGAAGTATCGTAAACTTGATCTAAGAATACTGTTACTACAACACTGTCTCCAGGATTTAAGCAGGCGAGCTCGAAGTTCATCAAGCCTACAGGATAAAAATATGCTGCATCTTGGACAGCCAGACTAGCTTCAGTTACAGATGTTAATCCGTTTACAATTTGACAGTCCCCAGTAATTTGAAGAGTTATATACTGACCATTTCCCGCGTTAACGACAGAGGCTATTTTCCCTTGAAACTTATCTTGAATTCCATCGTCATTACCATCTCCATTTCTTGCACCATCTTCAAAAGCGTCTGTAACTCCGTCTCCATCTGTATCAAGAGGAAGTGCTACATCATCGTCAGTTGTACTAGCTGCAACGTTTTGATTAGCCAAAACTGCATAAACAGGATCAGACAATCCAGCATTTACACCAACCGTGATATTGTAGTTTTGTGTACCATCTACAATTACATCATCAACACCCGTAAGAGTAATTACCTGAGGTGTGTTCCAGTTTACAGGATTGAAAGTAATGCTTATTGGCAGTACTGTACCTTCTCCAACATCCGCTGAAGAAATATCAAAAACGACATTAGATAAAGGCTCAGCGTTTAATACAATAGTGAAAGTGTCGGTAGTTCCAGTTTCAGCAACAATTGTTGTTCCTCCAGTTGGAACAATCGTAAACCCTGGAATTTCGTTATCTATGTTCGTTAAAGTAACGTCTGCAATATCTGTATCTAAAAGTGCATCATAAATGGGGTCAAGAGATGTAGGGTCGCCCGTTACTAATGAATATACAATGTCTCCATCTGCCTGAGGATCATCAACTCCAGTAATAGTTATGGTGTTTGCTGCTCCATTGTTCCAGTTTGCATTCAATATTGTAATAAAGGCAAACGGTAAAAAACCTTCAGATACATCAGTTAATGAAAGTGGAATCGTAACATCGGCTCCACCAGCTGGTTGCGAGAGTAGAGTAAATTGAATTGTTACAGCTCCTCCTGCTTCAGTAGTTACAAAGCCCGAAGGTACTAAATTAAATCCAGGTGAATCGTTATCTTGGTTCGTAAAATCAGGGTCTGCAATTGTAGTTCCGTCTAAAGCATCAAAAGCAAGATCGAGTGAAGTTACATCGCCGGTCACAATTTGATATAAAATTGCTCCGTCAACGACGAAATCATCAACGCCAGTGATAGTTACTGTCTGAGGAACATTCCAGTTCAAGTTCGTAAATGTGACAGAAGCAACACCCGATGTACCCTCTGTTAAATCGTTTGAAACAAGTGGAATTGTTACATCAGCTGTTGGTTGAGCTGTAAGAACAATAGTAAACGTTCCTGTAGTTAAATCTTCTCCAGTTAGATTATCGGTAACCAGAACTGTTGCTCCAGCAATATCGTTGTCTGTTGTACTTGCGGCAACATTTTGACTTGGCACTACACCATAAGCAGCAGCGGAAGATCCAACGTTTACTGAAACAGAAATATTATAGTTTTGTGTTACATCGACAAGGAATTCATCAACACCCGTAAGAGTAACTACTTGAGGGATATCCCAATTGGCTGGAGTAAAAGTAAGTGAAGATGTAGAAATTGTTCCTTCACCAGTATCAGCTGAGGCTAAATCTAATACAACAGTTGATGCTGGACGAGAAATTAATACAACTGTGAAAGTATCTGTTGAAACAGTTTCACTTACTATTGTTGTTCCTCCTGTTTCGACTATTGTAAAACCTGGTGTTGGTTCAACATCATAAATCATCATACGGTTGTTATTAAAATCTCCTACATAAAGAAGATGATTAACAGTATCGTAGACTAAACTTCTTGGTCCGCTCATACCAGCTTGTGTAGTTGCTGCTCCGCCAGAAACAAAGTTAGCTTGTCCTAAAACGTTAACAGCATTTTCACCATCTGTAATTGAATTTACATCGAAAACAGTCACACGGTTGTTAGCAAATCCTGTTACAAAAAGTCTTCCATAAACTGGGTCAAAAGCTATTCCTCGAGGAGCACTAATACCAGCTTGTGTAGTAGCTGCTGCAGTAGCGGTAAAGTTGGCTTGCCCTAAAACGTTAATTGCATTTTCACCGTTAGTAATTGCCGCAACATCGTAAACAGTAACTCTATTATTACTACTTCCTGCGACAAATAATCTCTGCGTTGCAAAATCATAAGCCATTCCAGTTGGAACATTCATTCCTGCTTGAGTATTTGCAGCAGCACCAGAGGTAAAGTTAGGTTGTCCTAAAACATTGATTGCATTTTCTCCATCTGTAATAGTAGTAACATCGTAAACGGTTACCCTATGGGCTGTACCACTTTGAGAAACAAATAATCTGTTATTAATGTAATCGTAAACAGGTGTAAGCGGACTATTCATTCCAGCTTGTGTTGTAGCTGCAGCCGAAGCGGTAAAGTTGGCTTGTCCTAAAACATTAACAGCATTTTCTCCATTTGTTATTGTAGTAACATCATAAACTGTAACTCTATTTCCAGTTGATTGCGTTACGAATAAACGTTGGTTAATTTCATCATATGCAAGCCCTTGAGGTACATTTAACCCAGCTTGAGTATTTGCAGCGGTATTCGTAGTAAAGTTAGGTTGGCCGATTACAAAGTCAGGAGTTTTGTCTACTAAGTTATCACCAGCATCAAGATTGTAAACTAAGACACGATTGTTACTACTATCAAGTACAAATAATCTGTGATTCACTGTATCAATAGCACTTGTATATCCACCTCCAGCAAGTCCTAAGGCATAAACAGAACCATTCGCATTATTCGCGGTTGCTTGAGTGTAATTAGGAGTAAAACCTCCAACAGTAGTGTATTGACCAAGAATATCTATAGCATTTGCTCCGTCGGCAATGTAAGCAAAAACAGGTCGCTTAGGAAGAATAACTGTGAAGAGTAACAATGTTAAGACTCCAAGTATAAGGAATCGTTGAGAATTTCTTCTCAATTTAAGTGTAGCCATATGTTGTGACTAAAAGGTTAATAGTTAACTTGATTTTTCGTGCAAGGAAAAGTTTCAAGCAATAGTACTATATAGTATGGAGAAACTCTATCTTGAAGTCAAGTGATCGTATATTGCCCTCTGGAATCACAACTACTGCTATAATATACTTATTGTTAAAACTAGTATAAAAACTAAAATGATAGAAATAGAAAAACGTGGTCCACTCACAAAACAGCAATTCCAAGATTTTCAAAAATTTCTATCAGAAAACGCTATGTTAATCGGAAAATACAATCAGGTTGGAATATTCACAACTTTTAAAAATGAACAAAATAAAAACCAGATAAACATATCCATTTCCCAAAATTTAATTGAAAATTCTACGACTACCAGGTTAAAAGCCAAGCTAGGCGATTTAAAAGACACTGCGAGACAAGAATTATCGCTACCATTTGAACTCAAAAATATTAATTCAATATTCGATTTCCTCAGAATGTTTGGAGTTGTTAACGGCTGTCCAAGGTTTTATTACCGAGAGGATTACAAGTATAAAGATTTAACGATTTCTATAAAAAATCAAGGATTGCTTACAGATCATTTCGAAGTGGAAATAGAACTAGATGATGAATCTGCAAAGTTACAAGCAGAAAAACAAATAGAAGACTTCATAACAGAAATTAAGCTAGTATTGTGGACAGAAGATGAATATAAAGCTCTCATTACAAAGGTGTTTGAAGAGAATCCTCCTGTGGATTTTGATACAATAGATTTATCAATGCTTAAAGAATGAAACAGTTCAAACAAGTGAGGAAGGTGTGAACAACATTGACAACCAGTATACGAGAACTGCGAACTGAAAACTGAAAACCTACATCCTAAATCCTATAACTTAAAACCTAACCCTATGAACTACTGGCTAATAAAATCCGAACCCAATGAATATTCATGGCACGACTTAGAAAAAGATGGGAAATCTGTCTGGACTGGAATTAGAAACTACCGAGCTAGAAATAACTTAAAACTAATGAAAATAGGAGATTTAGCATTTTTTTATCACAGCAATATTGGTAAAGAAATTGTTGGAGTTGCAAAAGTTGTAAAGGAATTTCATCAAGATCCGACTACGAAAGAAGAAGCCTGGGTAGCCGTAGATTTTGCACCAGTAAAGAAATTAAAAAGGTCTGTAACTTTGGAAGAAATAAAATCAAATCCTAAGTTCAAAGAAATGGAATTAGTAAAGCTTTCTAGACTTTCAGTTTCTGCTGTTACAAAAACAGAATGGGAAGATATTCTGAAATTATCTGAGACTTAATTATAAATGTCATTTCACACAGACAATACCTGCGTGATAGAATAAGAAAAATATTTATTATGTTTAATTTCTATGGCAGATGACGACATGTTTATTCAAGATGCAGAAGAGATAATCAATACTGAATTAGGCCCTACACTACCCGAACAGCCTTTTCAAGGTAGCCTCGAAGAGTTCATAAAAAAAGAGTTTGGCACTGCGGAACTTTACTTGAGAGAAAATTATGCAATAACACGTACAGTATTGGACCAATACCAAATTGAAGACAGGCTAGTCTTTTTCAATGAAGTAATTCTAGATGTTTTAAATGCAGACTTAGAAAAAGCTGCTGTAAAGGTTGCAAGTTCTCCTTTAGGCAAGCAGGCGGCTTTCGATGTATTCTCTATGGCTACTTCACTCGTATTGGAATATAACCGTGCAGTTAATAGGAA
>CAZYSE010000029.1:0-14243 GCA_964650085.1 uncultured Candidatus Saccharibacteria bacterium
TGGTGATAAAAATAGTCCCCAGGTATTCATTGTTGCAACAAATGTTGGATGTACCTATTGTCATATGATAAATGGAAACAGTCTTGAAGTTAACAAGCTTCACGGACAACCATTCTTGACAAAGGAGCTGGGTGGAAATTATATTCCCCCTCTACCGGAAATCAAAAAACTTGTTGATAAAGGAAAAGCATTTTTGCTTTGGATATACTATAACCACGGTTCTGATAACGGTGAGATTGCGGTACAAGCTCTATATTGTGCAAATGAGAAGGGGAAGTTCTGGGAAGCTCACAATTTGTTAATGAGTGACTCTGGATTTAACTTTGTTAAGGATACTCTGAAGCAAGACTTGTCAAAGACTACAGAAGTTGCAGAATTTCTAAGTGCTATTATTAGCCCTAGTGAAATGAGAGCTTGCCTAGATAGTGGGAAGTATTCAGCACAGCTTACACGAGATCTCAATATAGCATCGGAACTACAGATTTCAGGAGCGCCTGATTTCTTTTTAAATGGTCAAGAGTATTTAGGTGCAGTAAGTTGGACTAGTTTTAAATAATAAAAAAAGCACCCCGGGTAGAGTGCTTTTTGTATGACCTCACGGAGAATCGAACTCCGATTGACAGATTGAAAATCTGTTGTCCTAACCGTTAGACGATGAGGCCTTAATTTTACTTATAATTTCTTGTTTAATTTTCCAGTTACTTTTAATTACCAATTCTCGTTTTCGAGCATTAGCTTTACTTAAGTATTCTTCAAAATAAACAACCTTATAAGGTTTTCTTGATTTTGTTGACCTTACTAAACCACTATTATGTCTTTTTAACCTCGAATCTAAGTTCTCAGTTACGCCCACATAATACCATTCAGCAGAATCACTTTTTAAGATATACAAAAAATACATCCTAAATTATAACTCCGATTAACAGATTGTCACCCGTAGGGTGATCCCTTTGGGAAAAATCTGTTGTCCTAACCGTTATCCCCCTTCGTGCGACAAGGACGATGAGGCCACTATCAGCCTACGGCTGAAAAGCAAGATCCAAAGATTTAAATTCTAAAATGAAAATCTGAGAATATTGGCTATAAGGCTTAGTAGACCTATTAGCAGGTGTAATTATATAATTTTACCCTATAATATTCAATCTCTATCAGCAAGGAATTTTAAGATTCCTGCAGCAACAATAGAAGCTGTTTCTGCTCTTAAAATAGTCGACCCCAAGGTATAAGGCTTTAGTTTTAGAGTATTTGTCAGATAATCATGCTCAGATGGCGAAAATCCGCCTTCTGGTCCAACGATAAACGCAATTTTCTTTGCCTTAATCGAATCTGGGAGCTTTAAACCTTCCAACCCATCTTTATTCAGTGTAAACAAAAAGATCTCTTCTAGACCATCTAGGAGCTCTGCGTTTAGGTCCTTTAACCTGATTGTAGTTGTAACTTCTGGGATATCCATTCTTTCAGATTGTTTTGCTGCACTTCTTGCTATCTTGTTCCAACGGTCAATCTTTTTATCGGCAACATCACTTTTCATTTGAGAATACTCACATTCAACTGGAATAATTTGTGTGATGCCAATTTCAACAGCCTTTTCCACAATCCAGTCAAACATTCCTCCTTTTAAAAGGCCTTGAAATAGAATTAAGCTCATTTTATCTGAAGAATCGATTGACCTAAGTATCTCTGTTACTTCTGCGGTTACAAACTCTTTTGTTACTAGTTTTAAAGTAGCAGCGTACTCCTTCTCACCATTAAAAAGAATAACTTTGTCCTCGGCCTTTAATCGAAGTACTTTTCTTATGTGTTCGGTATCTTCTTCCTGAAGCTTTACGCTTGAACCAACAGCAATGTTTTTCCTCTCTGTAAAAAATCTATTTAGTCTCATACTGAGCTTGTCGAAGTATTATTCTCCGTGTACTTGATTAAATAATTCTGAGTTGAACTCATCAAACTTACCCTGCTCTTTTGCTGCTTCAGCTGCATAAGCGTAGGTAGTAGATGATGCTCTCAGGAAAGGTAATTGTTTAATTTCAATATTTGCATAATCTGGAACTTCTGCTCTCAACTGTTCAACAACTTGCTCGAATTCGTAACAGAAGGAACAGTTGTAGTCGATAAACACTTCCATGTTCACAGGGAAAACTACTTCTTCATCTGTTACTGCTTCTGCCTTTACCACTTCTAAATCTGCTTTAATTTGAGCAAAATCTCTAAGGTTGTATAGCTCTCCATTTACAAATACTGCAGGTGTACTAGCAGCACCACCTAATCGTTCTGTTCCATCTGCCGCCATAGATTTCACTCTATTATGCACACTTTCCGAATCAATATCATTCTTGAACTTTTCGATATCCATCTCCAAACCTCTAGCAATATCAAAAACGTTTACTACTTCTCGATATTTAGCTTCCACATTGCTGTTTTTGCTAGCTATTAAAAGTAATAGAACACCAAAACCTATAACAATAGTTCCGATTATCGCAACTTGGGAAAAAGTGATTTTCATATAGAATTATAATAATAAGTAATTTCTAAATAATGCTTTGCTTTTGTGATCAACGGTTATTGTTCTACTAAAAGCTGTCTCAAGTATCCTAAATCTAAACGCTCTAGAGCTTCATCAACAGTTTCTTCTCTTAAGCTGGCGTATTCTATTATATATTGATTTAATTTATAAAGTAATGCAGGTTTCTTTAAAAGATTTTCTGCAGTTCTTTTTAAAATCTTACTTATTATACTATCAGTAAGAGGTAAACTTACAGGCGAATGTAAAACTTCTGGATTTTCTAGGGGATCTTTTCCTAGAAACTTCCAGCCTAGTCTAGGAAATAGTTGAACAATTTCATTCCATCGATATCTAAGTTTTCTGTTTATATATTCTTCAGAAAGGAAGTTTACAGATTTTGCCGAGAACTCGGTCTCCTCTAAGTGGAAGATTTCAGTAGTTGCTAATTTAAAGAGAATTGTTTCGAAGTCAAAATCCCCCTTTTCTTCATCCTCAATCATGGACTGAAGTTCTTCGAAAGTGGCATTTGGTAAAAAAGAAACTAAATCATCTACAATATGGCTGTAGCCACTTCTAAATTCTGTGTATGGGTATTCTTTTCTGATTTTTAGTTCTGTAATTAAATCCGTAAGACTTTCGTCCAAAATCTTGTGACCAGCAATGGCTAACCCTCCATGAAGAGCTTCGTGATAAATGATATGTGCCAGTTGGTCATCTGAATAATTTAGCGCTTTATATGGATCTATCCAAATTTCGTCTAACCCAGGCACGTAGCACGCAGGGTATTTCGGATCTGGAATTTGTAGTAACTTAAACTTGGAAGGGTTTGGATTGATTCCTAACTTATAGAGGATTTGGTCTATCCTAATCGAAAGGTACTCAAAACGATTTTCGAAGTGTATATTTTGTATCTCTAATTCTCTTTCCACATTAAGAGTATAACACGCATACTCCTAAGGTATAGGCTTCAAAACAGGCTTCCTTATGTAGTTAAAGAACCCTCTTAATAAAAACGAAATAATTGCAAAGAAAATAATTGCGAAAATGTAAAAATCTTCTGGATTATTTATCCAAATTCCAATTGCGGCCCAAACGATTACAAAGTAGAAAGCTTTATCCTTAAATCTGTTGAGCATATACAGCCCTAAAATTATTGCAACAAACAACATTATTGCACTCCAAGTAATTTCGGATAGTCCAAATCTATTCCACTCAAGCACTGTTAGCAAAATCGCAACGTTAACAATAGTTGCTACTGAAATCCATCCTAAATATACCGAAAAAACGAGCTTAACCACTCTTGAAACGCTCGCAGTAGAGTAAAGGCGATACAAATACATCAGTGAAATTAAGAGCAATAACATTGGAATAATACTTACTCTTATATAATCGAAGTGCCAAGCAACTAACCAAATACAATTCAATGCCGCCGCTGCTACATAAACTAATAATGACCTGTCTATAATTTCTTTGTTTTTTTTATACGTTGTTATACTCCAAATAGCGTACAAGCCCAGCAGTAGATATATTAATCCCCAGATTGCAAATATAAACCCAGTTGGTGTGAAAAGAGTAAAGTACTTATCTGAAATTGCATTTGTATAAACGTTATTTAAGGGTAATGCAGCAGCTAGCAAATTAAAAACAACTACAAAAATTGAAGCAACTAGAATAATTAAAGGTGCGGAATATTCTTTTAATTTTTTAAACATAACTTTAGGTGTAAATACTCTATTATATATTTAATTTTTACAAAAGAAACCCCCTCTCCTACGCTAAAGCTTCGGAGAGCAGGGCTTCTTACGAAATCTACTATTTTCTTATTCTTCTCTTCTTCCAGCGTACAAGTAAACTCCTGTACCACCTCCGATTACTAAAATAATTAATAATAAAATCCACCAGTTAAATGCATTTCCGTTTGACTCCTGGATTCCAAGAACAAAGTTGAAGTTTTCTACTGAATCGTCTGTAACTTCTACAGATTTATCAGATTGGCCTAAAACTGTATAATTTTCTGGAATATCATTTCTATCGATTCTGATATTGTAGTTTCCGGGACAAATCTCAAATTCGTATGACCCATCTGCAGAAGTTGTTTCTTCCGCTACAATTATTTCATCTAAGTTGAATAAGTAATAGACTTGAACCAATACTCCGGCTATTCCTGTCTCACCCTCTTCTTGTGTACCATTCTCATTTACATCATCAAATACTGCACCAGAAAGAGTGAATCTTTCTTCGCAAACTTGGGTATCGCTTCCTAGAATATTCTCATCTGTCTCTTCTTCTTCTTCATTTGGTGTCTGAGGTGCAGCATCCCCAATTCCTAATACTGATCCTACAACCACCGGTACTGATGCAACAGCTACATCAGAATCTGAGTCTGAAACTGTTACAGTACAAACATAGTTTCCTGTTGCAAGGTTTAATACGTTCGATACAAAAGTTGAGTTTGCAGTATTTACTACTGAACCTGCACAAATTCCTCCAAATGTGAAATTGTAGTTAGGATTTCCTAAGTTATTTAGGTTTGCTGTAATTGCAAAGTTAGTAGTTGCTGTAACATAAACAGTTCCAGAATTATTCGTTGCTGGATCGTTTCCAAATAAAACCACTGTAGGGAAAAGATCAGTTGGGATTACCGGGTTTACAACAACTGTTTTTGTTGCAAATGCTTGATCGTTATCATAGTCTTCAACTATAACCTCGCAAGTGTAAGATCCTGGTGTAGCAGGTGTTACTACTGTAGGAGCAGTTCCTGCACAACCTGCAAAGTTTCCATTACCCCAAACATATGTGAATGGTGCATTTCCTCCTGCTATAACAGCTTCCATTGTTATAGCTTGTAGTGTTGTTGAATCTCCAGGATTAGTTTCGATTACAACTGTTGGTGCGTTATTGGTAACATTTACTGTTACAACGTCACAACCGCAATCTCCTTCACCGTATCCTGTAGCGAAGAATTCCTCTTCATCCAATACCTCTGTAAATAATCCAAATGTTGGTTCATCATCAATCATTCTACATCTTATTGCTTTGTAACAATCATCTCCTTCTTCTTCAATAAAGTCTACGGCCATTAGCTCTACGTAGTCATCATAATCACCGTATTCAGCTTCACTTTCGCAAACCATTAATGTAACTTCGTATTCTCCTTCATGTGTATAAACATGACTTGGGATTGAAATTTCTCCAGGTGTGGATTGAGCAAATGTTGTGCTTGAACCGTCTCCATAATCTACAACGACTATCCAATCTGAGTCATCTGGTGCTTCCTGATTGTCGCATTCTCCAGATGATACTTCTGAGAGTAGTTCATACTCATAATCGTCTCCATCATCTTGAATACAGCTAGGATCAGAGAACCAACCTGTAAAGTGAGCCTCATCTCCTTCTGTAATTGTTTGATCCATTTCGAGTTCTACTTCTGGGACTACATTTACAATGATGTAAGTTACTCGATATCTTTCACTTTCATTTCCAGCAGCATCTACAACATAGTAATCAATATCGTACTGTCCTTCATGAAGAACAGAAGTATCCCAATAATCAAATCCTGCATCGCTTAATAACTGGGCAATATCCCAAGAGTATGATGTATTCTCTGAACCATCGTCCTCAAAACATCCGAGGAAAGTAGAACCTATTGGTGAGTAAATTAAGTCAAAACAAAGATTATCTAGATCAAAGTTATCTTGACCAGTTACATACCAAGGAGTAGGAATTGCGTCCCCTTCCCGGAATATTTCTACACTTAGTTGATCCTCCTCTTCGATATATGGAGCTTCTTGATCAACAACAAATCTTTCTGTATCGATATCACTTACGTTTCCTGCTCGGTCTGTAGCTCTAGCGTGCATTGTATAGTCCCCAGTTCCTAAACCAAACACTGTATCTATATCGTTGTATGATGGAGCTCCAGCCATATTAAAATCTACCCAAGCGAAAATTTCTGCATTAGAAACACTATCTGTAATTCTTACTTCAAATGTATCTAATCCTGCCAAGAAGACGTCTTCAGTATTAATATTAAATACAACTGATAGTGCTGAAGTTGGTAATGGTGAAATTCTAGTTAAATCCATTAATGGTTTCTCATTATCCACAACAACATTCGATGGTCCTGACCAATCTGAACAGTTATTAACTACATCGCAAGCATTAAACTGATAGTAGTAAACGCCTTGAGGTGTTCCTAAAGTAGGAATTTCTGATGTATTTCCAGTACTTGCTGGTCCATAAATTGGACTAGTTAATGCGTTGTTTGTTCCTACTGTTGAATCATAAGCTGATTGATAGTTGTAAAAAACTGGTGCTGCTGGGTCTGTAACATCTGTCCAATCAATATGAGTTAAGTTTGTTGTAGTAAAGTACGATGGAGATGTAGTAGGTAAAACTAAATCTGGAACTGCTGGTGCAGTTACATCAATTACCAAATCCTTATTATCTCCAAGATTCTCTCCAGCAGGTAAAACTGTAGAAGAGTATAGGTTTCCAGCTAAGTCATATGCAGAAACCATATCTAGTGTAGCAACTGTAAGATCTAATGAATCTTCTAAGCTTCCTGTAGCACCGATAGTGTAGCTACCTGAAACCTCGTTTCCTGAAACTGAATCCAGTACTACTAAGATTCCATTATCTAATGTAACTGTTATTGATGTATCTGATCTTAATGCTTCGTCAAAAACAGCTCTTACATCAACAAGACTTGAAGGTCCGTATGTACCATCTGAGGTAGTAGAGTTTAGTTCTAATAAAACAGGTGCTGTTGTATCAATTAAGAATGGCCCATAGTGAGCTGTACTAGTCCAGTTTCCAACATTATCTACAGTGCTCATATTGAACCACCATGTTCCATCTGCTAATGCAGAACTTGTTGCTTCAAAATCAGTCTCTTCTAAATCTTTTACTTGATCTGGAGTAGCTGGGGCATTTGTAAAGTCAAATGAATATCCGTCTAATCCTGACTTGTTATCTATTCCAGCATTCATCCAAGAAACCCAAACTGTGTTGTCGTTTGATGGTGTATTTATTGCAGGATCTGATGTAAATCCAGAAGCATCTGCAGAAGGCATTTGAGCGTCAATTCTTAAGTTGTTAATTGGTGCACTATTCTCCCAATGTCCTGCAGAGTCTTTTACTCTCATTTGAAAATCGTAGACTGCATTATGTGTTAATCCCGAAAGATTTACAACGCAAGTTGCTGATAAGCCTGATGGAGTTAAAGTACCATCGATCCAACCTGACCATAGAACTCTTTTGTATCTAGCCTGACATTCTGTAATTGGACTAACAGTATCTTCAACTGTAGAAGATAAAGTTGGTGAGCCAGATGTATAAATTCCAGAAAGTGGAGTTATATCAAAAGTATTGAATGTAGGGTCTTGGCTATCAGCTATTCTTGTAATTGCTGTTCCATAACCTAAATTTCCTGCATTATCTGAGACAGCAACATTAATCTCTAAAGTATCTCCGTCTGTTTCAAATAGACTTCCAGAAATACATCTACCAAATAAGTAGATTCCTGGAGTCCAAGTTGATGTTTCTGGAGCTCCCGCGTTGAAGTCTGTTGTTACAAAACAACTGGAAGAATCAATTCCAGAATGAGAATCTGAAACTTCTGCTCTGATTAAGAAAGCAATTCCATTTACATAAGGATCAAAGTCAGAAAGCACTTCTACAGTTCCAACTGTTGGAGCAGTAGCATCGATGTTCACAGGAGTAGTATCTTTTACAAATACCATGTTACCTGCCATGTCTTCTGCTTTAGCACATAGATACATGCCGTTATGTGATTCATCACTGATGGTGAAAGCAGTATTGTCGGTGTAAGAATTAGTGAATGTTACTGTATCGTCACATGAGTCGACTTCTGCAACAAATGCGTACCACAAAGTACTTGGATCAATATTAGTATCATTAGCATCTACAATAAAGTCATCCGCCATAAGTGGTCCTGCTTCAGCACCATCTACAATAGTAAGAGTAGGATTTGTATTATCTACAGTTACTTCCCAAGGTCCTGACCATAAAGAACAATTATCAAATACATCACAAGCCTGAACTTGATAAAAGTAAGTTCCTTCAGGAGTTCCGGTTCCATCAATTTGAGAAACTGTACCAGTGGTTGTTGCTGGATATGCGATCGATCCGTTTAACTGATTATTTGTACCAACACTAGCATCGTAAGCTGAAGTGTAATTGTAAGTTACTGGTCCATTAGCATCTGTTTCATCTGTCCAATCAATTATTAAATCTGCTGCATTTACAACAGCTGGTGATGATAAAGGAAAAACTAATTCTGGAACTTCTGGAGCTGATAAATCAATATTAAACATTGCTGATCCTGTAGCATACGAAACATTTCCAGCCTTATCTGTTGCCTGAGCACAAAGGTAATTACCATTGTAAGCTTCTGAAGCAACATTTGTTGAAACTGCTGATGTAACTTCAGCTACATAAGTATCTGTAGAGTCGCATGTTAGGTCTGCGCTAAATCCCCACTCAATTTTTAGTAAGTTAGTATCGGTTGCTTCAATAGTAAATGATTCTGAATTTGTAGGTACTCCAGAAATATCTGAAGAGATCCAAACTATAGGATTAGTATTATCAACCTCAATTGGGAATGTAACGTGTGTATTATTTTGTGTTCCACCTGTTTGACCACCTGCCATATCTCGTGCATTAAAGCCAAATTCGTAATTTCCATCTACTAGTGGAATAATTTGTAGACCATCGCCATTTACAGTGTCTATAGCTGAACAGTAAATTCCCTGAGCAACTCCGCTCCATGAGTGATTGTTTGTTGGAAATGGTGTTTTGTCTGCATCATCAACGAATCCAACGCCTGACAGATAAGAAATAACGTTAGTTAATGTGTGGTTGTCTGCATAGTCTGCACAGAATTTTACAACTGTACCACCAACAACTAATCTACCAGTATTGTAAAACATTGGATCTCCAAAAATATCTTGTGTTCCACCTCCGATTTGTGAGTTGTACACTGCAACAGAGTCTAATGTTGGATTAACACCATCTACTTTCACATCTCGAACACTCGAAAGAGTTCCTACTGAAGGTAAAGTAAGTAATGCTGGGTTGTTTAATGAATCGTGAATTGAACCGCCGTTTAGGTCTAGGCTATTTACATCCACATAATCTAAATCAGAAGTTTCATCTCCACTTGCAACTACATAATCAAATACTAATGTATCTGAATCTGAAGCGCCTGAATTGTATACTGCAAACATATCTGTTCCTACAAAGTCTAATTGTAGTCTTGGTGTTCCGATTACGGTAACGTCTTCGTCAAAATCAACAGATAACATTAATGTTTGTCCTACACCATATGAACCATTAAGGTTTGTGATCGAAACGTTTGTCACTTCTGCTGGATCAACCATGACAAATTTAATTGCATCTGCACTCACATAACTACCCGCTACTCCATTTAGAGTAACAGAATATGCATTTCCAGAATTAAATAAGTATGTTCCTCCTAGTTGTACAAATCCGCTTGGAGTACAATTTAATCCTGTTGCAGCAGATCTTTGATCTACATAATTAACTATCGAACCTCCTTCGAAGTTAACAGTGTATGGAGCTGCTGAAGATCGATTTGTGTTTCCTGTCCAATGAGCCAAGACTTTATACATTCCTGTCTCAGACGGTGTAAATGACCAAGTAAATTCTGCATTTGCTTGACCATAACTACTATCTCCTCCGTAACCTTGTGCTCCACATACTGGACCACTAATGCCTACAGAGCTTCCGGTTGCAGAATAACCTGCATCGTTATCATCAACGATAGCAACTTCAATTTCTGCAGCGCTAACATAGTTTACAAATAGGATTGGATTGATTTGGAGCAAGAGCATAGTGGTTAAGAGAACCGAGATTACAGGTTTTCTAAACCGGGTGTAGAACAAATCCATATAAATGAATATAAAAATTACACATTAAAAATATTTAAATTATAGCATCATGAAAAAAATCGATGTGAAAAATTACACTATAGGAAAAAAGCAGATTGTGAAAACATAAATCTAGCAATGAAAGCTTATTGTTTAGCGAACCTCGGAACCTCTACTCCATTAACTACTAATGAAGATAGGAAGTTGTCGATTGGTCTTACAAAACAAACTCCACTCAACTCCTCATACTCTGGAGCATAAACTACTCCAACCTCTTCTGTAGCTTCAATAATAGCTAAGTCTTTGATTACATATGTTTTTGAAGAATCTTTATAGTGAAAGTATCGATCACCAATTTTAACTAGTCTTGAAGCTTCAAGTAATTTTTGTTTTAACTCACTGGGGCTTTTCATATTTCGATTGTGATTTAGGATTTTAGATTTAGGACTTAGGATTTTAGCCTTTAGCTTTTAGCTTTTAGCTTTTAGCTAATTATGAGTTCTTCTTTGTCTGATTGATTAATGCTAGTGCTTGTGAGTAATCAACCGGGTCGCTAACTTCTCCATTTGCAATAAAGAAAATTTCGTCAGCCTTGCTAATTGTATTTAATCTATGAGCGATGATTATCTTTGTTGTTTCTTTTGGTAACTTGTCTAAGATCTCCTGTAGCAAGCTTTCGGTTACTGTGTCTATGTTTGCTGTTGCTTCGTCTAAGATTAATAGTTCTGGCTCTCTTAAAATAACTCTTAAGAATGCAATTAGTTGCTTTTGTCCAAGAGAAACAGTATCAGTAGTATTTGAAACTTCTGTACTTAAACCATTTGGGAATCTCTCTAACAATCGTTCTAAACCCTTATCTTTCAAGAGTTGAGACATCTTCTCTTCATCATAACCTTCGTACTTATCGTTCGAATATATTACATTATCCAGAATTGTTCCATCAAACAAGAATGGTTCCTGTAGAATAAAACCAATTTTAGTAGATATCGTTTCTCTGTCATAACTTTTAATATTCTTTCCTTTGAATAGTATTTCACCCTCGTTTGGATCGTAAAGTCTAGACATCAAAGCAGCAGTTGTACTTTTTCCTCCTCCTGTTGGTCCTACTAATGCGTAAATCTTTCCTTTTTCAATTACTAAGTTTTCCTTTTTCAAAATCATGCTTTCTGTATTGTATCCAAAACTAATACCTTTAAATTTAATCAACGCTGCATTAGCATCTTCCTCAGACGAATCTTTGATTACTGTTAAGTTGTTTTCTAGTTTTAATAATCTTGAAATTCTTGACCATGCCGCTAACGAAACTTGAATTGAAGAGAATAGTTGAGCCATCATTCGAAGTGGAGAATAGAATCTATCTACATACAACGAGTAACTAACTAAAGTTCCAAATTCAAGCGTTCCGCTAAAGTTAATTCCTAAAAATGAGAAAGTTTGATTCATAATTAAATGAATACCAATAAAGTAAACAACGAATAGTGCTAATCTTCCAGCTGTTTCGTAAATCGGAGTTAAAGTATTGTTTAATATTCCGGACCAAGCATTTGCCTTCTTGTTTTCTTCGTTTACTTTTTTGAATGAGTCTCTAAAATAATCCTTTCTATTGAAGGCTACTACTACTTTATAGTTACTTAAGCTTTCTTGAATTTCACCAGATAAATCTCCTGTAGTTTTTAATGACCTTTTGTTTGCTCGATTAAGTGCACCGCCAAGTAAAGTTGTAATTACAAAAAGAACCAGCGAGAACGACAAACTGAAAAGTCCAAGAGTTGGATTAATAACCAGCATTGCTACAGCAACACCCCCTATTTCGAATATGCTTCCGATAAATCTGAGTAATACCTCGGAGAAAGCCTGATTAAGTTTATCTGTATCGTTATTTATTCTCGAAATCAAATCTCCTGACTTGTTCTCGTTAAAGAATGCCAATGGCAAAGTTTGAATTTTCTGAAAAATCTTAGCTCTTAGCTTTGCTAATATGTCCTGGCCTATAAACCCCATCAGCAAGATTTGGAAGTAACTCGCAATGCTTGTTCCTACAAACAATACAAGAATACTGATAACTGCTCTTAGTAAAGGATCTTTATCTCTATTCATGATTGCCTCTTGTGAAGCGTTACCAACCATGTCTGGAGTGATTACATTAATTGCTGATCCAATTAAAACAAACACTATCGCAATTGCAGCAAGAATTATTATCTTCTTTCCAAAACCTCCAATAAATGCGTTTAGTTCTCTAACTAGTGTGAAGACTGATACTCCTTTTTCTACTTTTTCGTCGTTTAGCTTGTAATAGTTCATTCTGTTGTCTGTTGAGAGTTAAATATTTGCTTATATTCAAAGCTTGTTTCTAATAATTCTTTGTGAGTTCCTTTAGCTAATAGTTCCCCTTCCATAATCAACAGGATCTGATCGTAATCTTTAATCGATTCAATTTTTTGAGTAATAGAAAGCAAAGTTACATCTGGGTAGTACTTATCAAGATTATCGATTATGTTTTTTTCAGTCTTGATATCTACTCTAGCTGTAAAGTCATCTAATAGTAGAACCTTAGGATTGATTGCTAAAGCTCGTGCTAATGTTAGTCTCTGCTTCTGGCCACCAGATAAAGAAGAACCTCTTTCAGAGATTATTGTGTTCTCTTTATCATCTTGTGCAGCAACAAAATCACCTAGTTCCGCAGCTTTAATTGCCTTTGCTAGGTTTTCTTCATCTAACTGTGTATTAAATAATATGTTTTCTTTGATTGATGTATTAAAGATAACGCTATCTTGAAAAACTAACGCTACTTGTGAGTAAAAGTTTGTTGTTTCAATTTCGTTGATATCTATTCCGTCAATAGTAATTTTCCCTTCTGTTGCATCTTGTAACCCAGCGATAATATTGAATATCTGAGTTTTTCCAGCTGCAGTAGGACCTACGATGGCGTTTTTTGTTCCAGGTTTTATAGTAAAAGAAATGTTACTAAGAATTTTTTTATTATTAATTTCGAAGGATACATCGTCAAATTTAATCTCTCCTTTAATATCTACAATTGTTTTTCCAGAGGAAACTCTTTCCTTGGTATCTAAAGTTTCTTTGATTCTTTTGATTGAAGTCATGGATCTGGCAATTGTAGAGGCCGTAAATCCTAAAAATATGATTGGTCCAATAAATGTGCCAACATATGTAAAGAAAGCTGTGTAGTCTCCAGGTGACATACCTTCCGCACCCATAGAGCCAATAAAGTCTATTACCTGCTGTCCTCCAAAATAGACTACTGCTAATAACGCAAGGTTTGCGAGTATAGTGATGACGGGGATTAAACCGGCAAACCCTTTTGTAATGCTAATTCCAACTTGTCTGTTAATTTCATTAATTATTGAGAATTTTCCAATTTCTGTTTTTCCAGCATTTAATACCTTAGTTAGAGAGGCACCTACGATATTTTCGTTGATAACTTTGTTCAGTTTATCTAAGTTCTTCTGTGCTAAATCAAAGTATTTACCTATAAAACTGAAAATTATTCCAAAAGAAACGAAAAGCGCTGGAATAACAGCCATTACTATAAGCCCTAAGTCTCTATTTATTGAAAGCATGGCTATTGATGCTCCTATTAAGAGAACAAGTGATGAGAAGATTGTAATAATACCCTGATTGAACAGTGATTTTACAGCGTCAACATCGCTTGTTAAGTTTGTCAGTAGCTTAGAAGACGTGATTTCGTTTACACTTTTGTACGAAAGTAGTGATACTTTATTTATGATTCTTGTTCTGATACTTGCAGCGAAGTTCTCGGTAACTAGATTAGACACTACTGTAACTGCAACTGCAGAAATAAAAATGGC
>CAZYSE010000030.1:0-13746 GCA_964650085.1 uncultured Candidatus Saccharibacteria bacterium
CGTAAGCCCATAAGCAGTTGTGTTTGTAGAGGTTACATCCGGTTTTCTTCCAACATGAGCGTCCAATCCTACAGCTTGAGAGCCTTCGACAACAATTCCTGCGCTCTCGTCTGAATAGATTTCTGCATGGAGAAGAAATGTATTTCTAATCATGTCTCTTTCGATAAACCATGGCCGAACGTCATTTAATCTTGCAATGAATTCAGATTTATCTCCTACTTTTTTTGTAACTAGTCCCAATGACGGATCTGTTTTTTTGGCTTCTCGCGTTGCTTTTAAATCTGGTACATCCATATCCTCTAGATTGTAACCGTGAGCAGCAAATTCTTTTACACTTCTATCGTATCTGTCGGAAAAAACTTTTTCCCAGCTTTCATTCATAATATCTGAGACACAAACTCCTAACCTACTGATTTTATCTGCAACAGTTGTCGAGATTCCTCGTCCGGTTCCACCTTTGGATTTTCCTTCGCTCAATTCTCTGTTTAATACCTCCCTAGCTCTTTCGATGTCAGTGCATAACATTGCGTCCTCGCTCAAAATTAGTTTTCCTCTTAAGTCTCTACCTGTCGCTTCTCCGTCTAAAATTTCCGTTCTAACATCTGCTAAATGAATAATCATTCCGCTGTCCATAATTCCTATAGCGTTCTCGTACATTATGCTCGAGGGCACTTGATGAAGAGCCACTTTTACTCCTTCTGGGCTGTAAACCGTGTGTCCCGCGTTTGCTCCACCTTGAAATCTGATCACGTATACTTTTTTGATTTTAGGATTACTGAAAAGTTTTTCAATTTCTCTATCCACTTGTGCACCTTTTCCTTCGTCTCCAAACTGAACTCCAATTATTGCCACAGTATTTGGCTTAGAAATACCTTCGTAAAATCTATTAACTTCTCCAGACCACCCGACCTTAACAACGTTTTTGTTATAGACAATTTCTAAATCCTTTTCGATATATTTTGTAGGATTAATCCATCTGTCTTGAATATCTGCGTATCGGAGGGATTGGGGGGATCGAGAAGATTTGGACATAATTCCTTAGTAAAAATTACGATGATCCTTACTTAGAAATATATCAGGAATAAAACCGTTTAGGAAAAGATTAATATTATAGGGTGGAAAAAAGAAAATCTAAGCTCAAATATCCAATATCAAAAAGCTTTCTTACTTCTAAAATCGATAGCAGAAGATCGCGTCCGGAATTAATCCGGGACGAAATCTTCTGAAAAACTAGCATGAGAATTTATCCAATTTACTACTTACTAAAAGAAGTCGAAATTAAAATCAGTCAATGTTACGTCTGAAGGTGGGCTGAACAAACTTTCATCAACGTTCCAGTTTACACACGAGAAATTATATTCGGCATCCAAGTCAACAGCTTCCTGAGGAGCTGCTCCTAAAGTATCGCTAGCAGCACCTAAATCAAAGATGATTCCAGATCGAGTTGCATCGTCCCAAACATATTGCTTATCTTGTTTGATAATCATACTTCCGCTAGATTCTACACCTTGGAAATCTAATCTTAATCGCTGATTTGAGAAGTACATTGTTCCTGAGTCTTCACCATCTACATAAGTACATTTTTTGTTTTCACCAGAAGCAAGAAAGTCGCTAGCAGATGCGTTTGTTGAAACTTCAACAGAAGCGTCATCTTCATCGTTGTTGTTATTATCTTGATTATTGTTGCCTTGCTGATTTGCTTGATTGTTTGTATCTGGAGAATTGTTTGCATTATTGTTTAACAATAAAACAACTACGATACCTCCAACCGCTAAAAGCCCCACGAAAATTAAACCTAAAATGAGTTTTGTTCCCATATGTATGGTAATTATAAGTATTACTAGTTCAATGTTATCTTAGAATGCGGAATCAGGCAAGAAGTGAGACCTGAGGGTTTGTAAAGAGTTGGCGCCTGCCCGCCCTTGATAAGAAAAGTATTTTACTTACGGCAGGCGGGGAATGGAAGGGACTTCCTGTATGATTATGAATTTGTCGAAACAGGACAGGCTTCTCGTCAGTTGCTTGGTAGTTAGAAAAATGAAATTAACTTCGCGCTGTAAAACATTGGCGGAATGGAAGGGACTCGAACCCTCAACCTTTCGCGTGACAGGCGAATGCTCTAACCAGTTGAGCTACCACTCCACCAATGCTTCACTTTGAAGTTGCATATGGATTTTACAGGATTTAGTCATATTTTTAAAGGGGGTATTGTATAATCTACATATTGCCGATGTGGTGAAACTGGTATACACGCTGCCTTGAGGTGGTAGTGGGAGCAATCCTGTGCAGGTTCGAGTCCTGTCTTCGGCATTAATCTAAAAAGAATACAAAATTCTTTATATGAATTCGTATTCGGTATTTAACTAAAACATGGATTTGCTAATGTCCACTACACACCCCAAAGACTTCTGCTTGAAATATCTTAGAGTTCTTTATGGATTTCTACAACCTTTACCAATTAGGCTGTCTTTTATTGAATTAAAGATACATTCGAGATTGCATAATGCACTGGGGTGTATTTAGTAAAGAAAACAACTCTAATAAATTCAAGTTTCCCCTTCCAATCCGGATTTGAATTAAATATAAAATCACAATAACCCCAGCTTTGATCCGTATCTTTGCTTACACAACTCGCAGGAGCTAAAAACGCACTACCTGTCTTAGTTACCTTACTATCTTCGGAGCAAATTTCTTCGCCGTTAGAACAAGTACTTGCATACCACACCAACTGCATAGATTCTGTACACATAGAAACCGAACAACTTGCAGAGTATGGAAGTCTAATTCCACTATATCCCGAGAGGTTAACGTTTGCAGGTATGTCTATGTAGTTAGATGCGAATTGGCCTTGCGGTGCAGTAGATTCATGAATATAGGTGGTATAAGCTCCGTTTAAAGAACCTTGATTCGAAAAAGAAACATTACTATAAATATACTTCAAGAGATCTGGTTGTCCTAAGTTCCACACAGAAGCATCTTTAATCGGTGATCCTCCATTTGTAGAAAATTCTATTGTGGTCTGGTTGGATTTGGGAAACAAAGAAGTATATGTATCAAATCTTAGTATATTTGAAGCCCTGTCCATCTTAAACTCCTTCATTATTACTTTTGGTACTGCAAATGGATCATCTTGACTTAACTGACTAAATCCAGGCTCTATCTGTGCATCCTCAGCCCACTCATTAAAGGCTCCCAATCCTATAACTGGTTTATTTTTAAACTTCACAGTGCTGTTAGGGTCATTAACATTAAAACGATCAGCCGTAACCCTTATCTGTTTTGCATAATCTCCAAATGCATCTATAGTCATATTCGTACTAAATGACCTTGTAGCAACTGGAACATCTATGAAATACCTTGGTCTTTCATCAAAATTTGTTGTAATCGAAGGGATATATTTAATACCTATTTCTCCTGCATACGCATAATATTTTTGATTTTCTTTTAGTGCTTGCGCTAGCATTTGACTGTAGTCCACTCCTGTGATGGCTTTGGAATCTCCTCCCCAATTTGAAGTTATCCCCGGTACTACATAATATGGAGAATATGCTGCGTATCCAGCCTCTTTTAAATACCTCATTTCATCTTTAGACGTACCAGGAGCTGCGTATACCCAGAATACCTCCTGTCCTACTTTAGCTTCGAATTCATTGAAGAGCTTTTTCAATTTTTTGGGCTTGGTTAAGTCAAAAAAATCCCCAAATATTCTGTTTACATATATGTATACAACAGGTTTATCATTGAACTTTAGGTAATTGCTCTTCTTTAAATAATTCTTTTTAAACTCTTTTGCAATGTCATTAATAAATTCTTCTCGAATTTGATCCGAATCGTTACTTGGTACGTTCAAATCTGTTATCATCATCCCAAACGACATCTTTTTAGAAAATTTTGAATTGATAAAAGCGTTATAATCTCCATTGTAAATATCCCCTTTAGAATTTTGTGTCCAGTAAGAGTTAAAAACCCAAAAGTTAATACCACTTTCTCTTGCAAATTTAATTCTCCAATCCATCGCACTTTGATCAGATCCTGCATACAAGCCCAATAGTGGGGATCTAAATTTAGAAGATGCGTACTCCGCTCTATTATTCACTAGTAACTCGTACCACTGGTGTGTAAGTGCTTCAGGTTTTGGCATATAGTATGCTCCTAAATAATAATCTGAATTCAGTGGAAATATGTCAGATGGGGTACTATTTGCTGCCGCGTTCACATCTGGTATGCTGAAGTTATTAGAATTTAGTGTAGATACTAAAAATACGGAAACTAGTAGTAATGAAATCAATAGAATATAAACGAGCGTCTTTTTAATTTTCATATGAATAAAAAAAAGTTATTGTCTAAGCTATTTTGGCATTTAATTTATGATAGTTCAAATGCTATTCTAACCACCGTGTACGCTCACTGCAGCTTTGCCAACACTGAAGTAGACACAAAACATTCTAAATTTCTTCCCCACATTTTTAATTTTTTCAGGTAGATTCGTCTGTTTCGACAAATTCACAATCATACAGGAAGTCCCTTCCATTCCCCGCCTGTAACTGACCTGTAGCATAAATCAAGATTGCCCACGCACGGGCTCTCAAAGTCCTGTCTTCGGCATTAATCTATTAGTTTGGCCCTTCTAAGCAACTGCGTGTTGTATTTTTTAAACGCGGCTCGGTCATTTCTGATCAGGTCTTCAGGTCTTATCCAGAATGCATACCCTTCCGATTTACCTGCTTCATACTCATTCGCCAAAGGGAAAGGACCAAAGCCGTTGTATCTGACAAGAAAAGTTGCGCAGTAATTACTGGCAGCCTCACCTGGTTTATCTATAAATAATGGACGGTCAGGTATTTCAAGATCTTCCAAGCCAGCTTCTTCTCTTGCTTCTCTGCGAATACATTCGTTCAGAGTTTCCCCTGCTTCTCTGCCCCCTGCAATTAAACCTAACTTATTTTCATCTCCATTACGTGCGAATCCTAAAATATAACCAGAATCATTGATAATTAGGGCAGCTACGGCAGTAATTAAATTATCTTTTATTTCATCTACTTTCAATCTATCCATTTGATATATTAAACTAAGTAAAGTTAATAATTTATAGCATACCTAACAGGATGTTAAAAGACTATCATCGAATGAACTTAGAAACCACAATAAAACCCGGTACCGACCTAACCTCAGCAGAACTAGAAGTTATGAATTTTTGGCGCAAAAAAGAATTTGATAAAGAAGCATGGAGCCACGACGGCATAAACTACTTTCATAAAAATTTGTTCTTTATTATTCGAAATTCAGAGCAAATAGTTTCTTTTGGAATGCTTATTCCTATAGATATTTTTATCGATAAGCAAAAGTATTCAATCGATGGAATCGCCACTATCTTTTCAACAATTCGTGGGAAAGGCTTTGGCAAGTACTTGATGGAAAGAATGAAAGAATACATCATTTCTCGAGATAAGATTGCGGTAGGATTCTGTGAGAGTAAAAATACAGAGTTCTACAAAAAGTGCGGGTACGGAATTTGGGAAAATGGAATAGATAATTTCATCTACATCGATGAAAAAGGTACCGAAATTAAAGATGATGGGGGAGATACTTTGTATCTTGATAACAAGGAAGGATTGCTAGCGAATGCTATCAAATCAAATAAGTTGATATATCATTATTTTCCGCACTGGTAGGATTAGTAAGTCTTGGGTTCAATGTACAACATTGAACCCGCTGCAAGATCATTCCCAATGTATATAGTCAAGATATCACACCAACCCATGCGCTCCATTTTCCGTCAATCCATTTTGAGTTAGCAGCGAGAACACAGCCATTTCTTGAAACTCTTTGATGTTTCTCGCTCCAACGTAACTCATTGCAGATTTTAATCCCATTACATAATTTTCGATCACCTCTTTTACTGAACCTTGATATTTTGTATGACCAGAATCTCCTTCAACAAATCTGTTTGCGCTCTGCTTAAAGTTCTTATCTGACTCTGCTCTTTTAATTTTTGCTTGAATAGAACTAGATCCAAAATATTCTTTGTACTGTTTACCATTAATTTCGATAACTTCTCCTGGGGATTCATCGCATCCAGCAAATACACTTCCCATGTAAGCAACTGTTCCTCCAGCCGCAATAGCTTTAGCAAATGATCCAGGTTTTTTTATTCCACCATCTGCAATTACACTTACGCCATGATTGTTAGCAATATCGAAACATTCCATAATCGCTGTAATTTGTGGCATACCTGCTCCTGTATTTTCTCTTGTTAAACAAGCAGCTCCAGGGCCAATTCCCACTTTAATTCCATCAACTCCCAATTTTATTAGAAATGTTGCTGCTTCTCTTGTAGCTATATTCCCGACTACGAGCGGAAAGTCTTTGTACTTCTGTCTAAAAGATGTAACCGCATTTTTCGTTAGAAGATTATGTGCGTGAGGAGTATCCATTATAATCAACGTTACTCCTGATTCAACCAATGCCTCCGCTCTTTCCATAAAATCTCTTGAAGTTCCAACAGAAGCTGCGGTTTGGCAGTTCTCTGTTTTAATTTTTTTTATCATTTCCACCTGATCTTCTATACTTCTAAATTGATCAATTGTTGCCAATCCTCCCTCCTTACACATTGCAATTCCTAGCTTTACCGAATTTACCGTTTGCATGTTAGCCGACATTATTGGCGAAGTTAATCTTATTCCTGGAACAATCTCTACAGAAACATCTACATCTTCACGGGAATTTATTTCTGAATATTGAGGTCTGAGTAATACATCATCGAAAGTATAGCTAGGCGTAGAATTTATACTTGCCATGTTTATTTTTCAAAAAAAATAAGGAGTAATACAAGGAGGTATTACATTAAATTTTAGCAAAAAGCGTTAAGAAGTAAACGGTAAAAATAATTTTAATTACATAATTGTGCCTGGGTTAAAAATGGTATCATTTATCAATGAACAAAAAAATATTAATAATTGCTGTAATAATTCTTGCACTAATTGCAGTTGTAGCTGTAGTACTATCAACAAGAAGCTATCCAGCTGTAGAAAACAAAATCGAAACTGAACAAATTGCAATCGATGATCCATCTGAGAACAGTGAAACCCAAGATACCGAAACTGAAGATACATACACAACTGTAAAAACAGGTTCATATATTCCCTACGCTAAGAGTTCACTTACAGATCAAGTAAATGTTATTTTCTTTTCTGCTAGTTGGTGTCCATCTTGTGCCGAGCTAGATCGAAATCTTTCGGCATCATTGAATTCAATTCCTGGGAACTTAACGATTCTTAAAACAGACTACGATAACTCACAAGATCTTAGGGAAAAATACGGTGTAACAATTCAACATACTCTTGTTCAAGTAGATTCTGAAGGCAATCTTATTAAGAAGGTAAACGGACTTTACAACCTCTACACACTAGAAGATATTATTACTCAATTTAATTGATGGAATTTAGTTTCGTACTACTGATTATTAGTTTTGTTGCAGGAATAATTACAGTTTTTGCACCTTGCGTTTTTACATTTCTTCCAGTAATTTTAGTCGGTTCATATGGCGAGAAAAAAAACTACAGACGAGCATTTATTGTAACGGCATCACTAGCTTTTTCTGTAATTGTATTCACACTTCTACTAAGAGTATCCACAGCACTTATTCAAGTTCCTCTATCCTTTTGGGATTTATTAGCAGGAACAATTATTCTTGTACAAGGAATTTTCCTTTTGCGTCCTGCAATATGGGAAGCAGTTTCTGGTCGACTTGGGCTTTCTCGATCTTCAAGTTTGCTTAAAGAAGATTCTAGTGCAGTTCTAACTGGAATGGCTTTAGGGCCAATCTTCTCATCATGCAGCCCGACTTATGGATATATTATTGCAGTTGTTATTCAGAGTAGTTTCTCTGTCGGAATTATTTATCTTTTAACTTACGTATTGGGACTAAGCCTTGTGCTGTTTCTGATAAGTATTTTAGGTAATAAGTTTATAAAAAATCTGAAATGGGGAACAAATCCAGACGGGGCTTTTAAGAAAACTCTTGCAGTTATTCTGATCATTCTTGGACTTTTTATAATGACTGGTTTTTACAAAAAAGTTGAAACATACATAATTCAGTCCTTACCATTCCTAGATGCAACGAGGATTGATCGTGAAATACTAAGGCAGAATATATAGAAAGGTTAAGGTTAAGAATGAAGGGTAAGGTTAAACTGCAATTGAGAAGCAGATACCAGAATTATAAATACTTTCCCAAACAACGTCATTCCTGCAAATGCAGGAATCTCCTCAAAGAAAACGATATCAGTTGAATTCAGTAGTATTTTCAACACCGAGACCCAGTAACTTTAACCAGTTTGGAGCGTAAAGATTAGGATTTGGTAACGAACATTCTAAGGTTTTTAAAGTAAAAGTGATTCAACCACAAGATTCCTGCATTTGCAGGAATGACGGCAGGAGACCTAAGGTTTCAAAGACAACAGACTTCGCTATCCCTTCATTCTTCATTCTTCATTCTTCATTTATTTCCTGTAACCAAACTCCCAAAACTCCTGTATATTTATATAGGTTTAGCTAGCAATACCTGAAATGGATAAAGAATTGTTTTTGAGTTCCTTTAAGGAATATAGTCGTTATGTTTATAACTACATCTATTACAGAACCGGTAATAACAAGGAAATCGCGGAAGATTTAACGCAAGAAACCTATGTTAGAGCTTGGAAATATAGATTGAGTTACAACCCTAAAAAATCTGGACTAAAAGTCTGGCTCATTTCGATCGCAAGGAATACTTGTACCGATTACTACAAGAAGAAACGAGAATCATTAGAACTAGACGAGAACTTACTACCGGCGGCAGTCGATAGTGCCGACGAAAACCGCATGGACGTGGAGTTCATACTAAGAAAGTTAAACTTTAGAGAAAAGGAGATTATGAGACTTAGATACAAGTACGATCTAAAGATATCTGAAATAGGAACTATAATGAATGAGAATCCGAATAACCTGAAAGTAGAAATTCATAGGATTATTCAAAGATTAAAACAAATTTTTAATAACGATTAATGTTCAAAGAGAAATTCGAAGACAATTTAAGTAATGTTTTTAAGTCTGAAGACGTTAAACCAGATAATGTTTGGGCCGAGAAGACGTTGCATAATCTTGGTGTTTTAGCAGATAATGATACAAATACTGCTGAATACAATTTAACTAATTATAATAATTATTTTGCCTTTATGAATAGAAAGAATCTAATCCTAGGAGGTATCTCCATCACTGTTCTTGCTGTATTAACACTTTTGACAGCAATAGTAATTTTCAATCGCTTAAACTCTTCTACGTCTATCAAATCTATTACTTTATCTGAAAGTGAACTAAATGAGCTTTACACAAGAATTGCAGACGCTAATCCTACTTTTAGTGCCGATAATGTAAAAAATGCAGGAGCTTCTGAGGCATTAAATGCGACTGCTATGTCTTCATCATATTTGGATGCCAAATTAATAGCTCCTTACTACGGTGAAGAAAATGTCGTTTACACTAACGTATACGACACTACATATGGCCCTCAAATCGGATCCTGTTCAGCTATGAATTATGGAGAATATGTCGATGGATACAGAGAAATTTCTGAATCTACAAACTTACAAACAGGAGGGTATGTAAACTCAGTTTCATCTACTAAGGATGGTAATGGAAACGTAACTTCTTACTATCTAAGCATATCTAATGAAAATGAGAATACTAGTATTAACTACATGGGTGGAAGATACGCTGTGAAAATGATTTACGAGAACTCACCTAGACAAGAGATTTTAATGCTTGATTCTCAAACTAGTGAAGGTGGTGTAGCTGTAACAGACTCCACAATGATCGCACCCGATGTAATGCCTGATTTCGAGCTTCCTCCGCTAAGTGAAGATCCGGTTGTAAGAATTCAACAGCTATTCGGCGAAAACGCAGTTATCGTTGGGACAGTAAACGAGAATGGTCAGGAATATTATGTTGTAGAAAGTAATTACGACACTAATTGTGACGCATCTGTTTACATGGACTTAGCAATTTCTTCGAGATCAATTAATGAGGTGATTAATGTTACAAATAAGATAATTCAACAATATAAAATTAGTCCTGTTGACTTTAAAGTTGCATCAACATCTTCTTATCTAGATTCTGCGACAGATGACAGATTAATTTCTAGAGTTGTGACTTCTGAAACCTCAAGAGCGGTTAATGGAATTGCAGATGTTGCAGAGCTATTTACTTTCCCTTTCAATGTAGAAGTTAGAGAAATAGTTGTTCCTAGTTATTCTGCAGAAGACGAAGTTAATAAGACTAGAAACTATATTGCTTCTAATAATGTTCCAGTTTTAAGTGCAGTTGAACTAGGTTTAACCACTTCGAGCATTTATGTTTATCAATCTGATTCTTCAGAAGACCCATACAATTACTACATGGATAGAGCCTTTTATCCAGACGGTTCGTTAGGAGACAAGGCATATCAAGCTGCAACAATGTATGTGAGTTCATACGATCCAAATACTTACTATGAAGATGGTAGTTATTATCCAACAACTATTGGAAGCATTTACTACAATGACGTTAACTATACTCAGTCGGTAAACTTTTCTATCTACAAAGATGAAGCAAGAAATTACGATAACTTAGTAGCTGTAATTAAGAGCGGAAAAAAGGAAGTATCAGAACAAAACGTTACGTTGAATGTAGATGGTGTAAGTGTTCCTGCATCATACTTCGCGTACACTTACTCTGATGCTTTTAGTACCGCACCTTCTGAAGGAGGATTTGCAGAAGGATCTTCTGGAATGTCTGTTGACCCAGTTTTACCTGTAGAAGCTACAACGTCTTACGAGTTGGTGTTTAAATACAACGGATTCATATATCAAGTTGCTGGCTACAGTGTGAATTCAACAAATCTTTCGACTTTGAGTTATAGAAGTTTATCAGCAGCTGAACTGGAGACTATCTACTCTACTATGCTTACAGCGAGTCAAAATGATGTGATTTTGTATTAAAATCAAAGCTCTTTGACTCTGGGATCCCGCTCCTGCCACCGGCACGGATGCGGGATCTCGTTATTTAAAGTATAATACACTCATGTTTAGAGACGAAATCAATATAAAATTTAAGTCAGGACGAGGTGGCGATGGTCATGTTTCGTTTGGAAGAGACCTAAAACCCAATGGTGGTGAAGGAGGTGATGGAGGAAACGTTTACATCGAAGGTGCCATGAATGAGTATGATTTCTCATATTTAAAGGCCTTCCAGTTATTTGAAGCTGGGGTTGGCGAAAAGGGAGGAAAGAATAGGCTTTCGGGCGCTAACGGAAAAGATGTAATACTCAAAGTTCCTTTGACTACAAAACTTTACGATCTTGAAGGAAATATTCTTCTAACTATCGATACAATTGGTGAAAGAAAACTATTGTTAAAAGGAGGACGTGGAGGGTTAGGAAACTTCTTCTTTAAGAAAGCGCATGGCGTTGATCTATACAAATTTGGATACGGAAAGGAAGGTGAAGCCATTGAATGTAAGCTCAAATTGGAGCTTTACTCAGATATTATCTTTATTGGTTTACCGAATGCAGGAAAATCTTCTATTTTGAATCAACTAACAAATGCTGAAGCTAAAATTGGTGCTTACGCTTTTACAACTGTAATCCCTCAGCAAGGAAGAATGGATGGCATTACTCTTATGGATTTACCCGGATTAATTGAAGGAACTCACGCTGGAAAAGGTTTAGGAAACAAGTTTTTGAAACACACTAAAACCGCTAGGGTTCTTGCTCATTTTATCTCAGCGGAATCTGAAGATATTAAAAACGATTACGAAACTATTAGGAAGGAGGTAGAAAACTTGGGAGAAGAATTAGCTCTAAAAAAAGAAGTTATCGTTCTTACAAAAACTGATGCGGTGTCTCCAGAGAAACTTAAAGAACAATTAAAAGCCCTAAAAGCTATTAAATCGAAGCATTACAATCCCAAGGATATTATTGCTGTGTCGGTTTTCGACGATAAAAGTTTGCAAGATGCAAAAACATTTTTTTCTAGCTCCCTATGATTATCTTCAATCTAAAAACATATTCTGAAAGTACAGGTAAAAATGCAGACCAAATTGTACAAATGTTCGAGACTTTAGTCATGGAAGGAAAGATTATTGCAGAAAAATTTACAATCGCACCTTCGGTTCTAGATCTAGGGCATTTGAGAAAGCAGTATCGAAATGTAAACTTAATGTCTCAAAACGTAAGTACTAAAGCTCCTGGGGCCGTTACTGGCTGGATTACTCCCGAAAATCTTATTGAAAACGAAATTAGTTTTTCTTTATACAATCATTCAGAAAACAGAGTTTTCGGTCCAACTTTTGTAGACGATATAAAGAGCATTCAATATCGAAAAATTAATCTTGTTGTCTGTGTAGAAAATATTGAAGAAGCAAAACTTGCTTTGGAAGCTGGTGCTTTTGGTATAGCTTATGAGCCAGAGGCACTTATAGGAAGTGGTATTTCTGTAAGCACAAAACAAGATGAAGTTTTGGCATTCCTAGATGTGGTAAAAGGTAAGGCCATGGCATTTATTGGTGCTGGCGTTACTACTGGTGAAGATGTAGCTAAGTGCAAAGAACTTGGAGCAGAAGGAATCATTCTTGCTTCTGCTTTTGTGAAGGCTGACGACCGAGAGGCTAAGGCAATTGAATTGTTGAGCGTCTGATTGTCATCCTTACGAACGCACCTGCTGAAGGCTCAAGGAAAGTCATCTTTGCGAATGCGAAGATCTATTGGTCAATTCGTTACTATCCCGAGAGCTCATCATACAAGTCTCTCAATTCTGAATTAGTTTTCTTTATCAAATCCCACTTCCATTCTCTTTTCCAATGTTTCAACTGTTTCTCCCTTTGAATCGCACTTCTAATATCCTCAAAGTACTCGTAATACAGTAGCTTTACTGCATTATACTTATCAGAAAACGAATTCTTATATGAATGATGCTTATGCTGCCACATTCTAGCCATCAGATTACTTGTAACTCCTATGTAAAGTACTGATAGTTTTTTATTGCTTGAAATATATACAAAACCTGGTTTCATTTGGTGATGATACTAGTATTCTTGGGGATACTGCATTGTGATGCGATACAAAGTTTAGGAGTAACGTAATGCTTGCGATCCTGTCACAGGCAAAGGAAAGTCATCTTTGCGAATGCGAAGATCTATTAAAGTAAAGCGTTATCATTCACGAGATCCTCACTTTCGTAAGGATGACGCTGTGGGTGAAGACTACTCCTCTACCCTACTACTCTTAAAACTAACAAAATCAAACTTGTAGAATACTAATCCCACAATTATCAATAACATTCCTAACAAGATTGGATCTAGTTCATCTGAAATGATTGCTGTTGCTGGTAGATTTCCTCCACTGACTCCAGTTGTGGATCCTGTTGTTGGGTCAATGTCTGGCTCAACGGATGTTGTCCCAGTTGTTTCATCTATATCGGTTCCTGTTGTAGGACTAACTTCTGCTAAATCTACTGTAAAAGATCTAATTCCTGAATTAGAAGAAAGTTCTCCGTTCGCTTTTCTAACTGTCCAACAATACTTTGTATTGTCCGCCACATTCATTGTAAAGCTTCCATTTGGTCCTCCTGCTACAGTTCCTACTTTTGTGTAAGGTCCGTTGTTACTTGCGTTTGTCGGACACGCTTCGCCTAAACCTACTGTAACCATTCTCACTCTAAACTCATTTTCGTT
>CAZYSE010000031.1:0-13228 GCA_964650085.1 uncultured Candidatus Saccharibacteria bacterium
TAAAACTTTCCGGGATTTACTCTAGATGGAACAACAAAGTCTCTTGCTCCTTCTTTTGTAGATGCTGTAAGAATTGGAGTTTCAACTTCAACAAAATCTTCTGCATAAAGCGCTTCTCTCAAAGCTCGAATGAATTTAGATCTTAATCTAACAACTTTTGATAATCTGTCTCTTCTTAAGTCCAAATATCTGTATTGCAATCTTGCTTCTTCATTGATGTCGTAACCATCTCCTTCAACAGGAATTGGAAGTGATTCAGCCCTGTTTAATAATGTAAGTGTTTTAGTTTCAATTTCAATAGTACCAGTAGCAATTTTTGCATTTACCATTTTCTCTGGTCTAGCTTTTACTAAACCTGTAAGTTCAATAACGCTTTCAACAGTTACTTTTTGAAGATCATCTTTGCTTCCAACGAAACATTGGATTTTGCCGGTTCTATCTCTTAAATCTATAAATCCAAATTTACCCATATCTCTTACATTATCTACCCATCCCTTCAATGTAACTGTTTCACCTACTTTTTGCAGAGTTTCTGCCACTAGAGTCCTTTCCATATAGATAATGTAAATAAATATTATGATTCGATTATATAGTCTGGATAGCTAAATTTAAATAGGGAAAGGAAAGAATTGAGAATGAAGGTGTAAGGATTATGGTAGAAGTATGGAGTAGCACACATCTAACCTTCTAGTCTTTTAATCTTTTAGCTTTAACTTTTCTAGTATATAATCGCCTCTAGTTTAGAAAATATTATGGGAAGGCCGTTAAGACATGAGAGCTTTACTGATTGGATGCCTGAAGTAAACGTACTGGATAACTCAGCTCATCAAAACTTAATTCTTGCGATGGACTATGCCGAGCTTAAATATGGGCGAGAATGCTGGGAGTTTTATGTGTATTTAAGAGATAAGCACTTGCTTTCCGGTAGCGAGGAAGATCAATTTAAGTTGAAAGTAGCTTCTGCAATCTTAACTATGAGATCTCTAAACGTCCCTTTAAACGCAGAATCGGTACTATGTTTAAATGTGGTTATCGACAGATTTATTCCAGGAATTAATCCCATAAGCCAGGCGGAAAGAACATTAAGCATTGTTACTTCTATTGCAGACATTTTGAGTGTCGAAATTAACATGGAATCGATAGCAACTTCTCATGAGTTAGGCGATGAAGAAAATGATCAATTCATGGAATCGATAGCAACTTCTCATGAGTTAGACGAGGAAGAAGATGATCACTATGTAGGTGATGATTCCCTTGACGATTTTGATGATGAATCCATACCGGATTACGATGGTGAAAGTGATTTCGATCAGGAAATGGTCACGCCAGAGTTCGCAAGAACTATATTAGAATTTTCTTCACTCCGGAGTCTTTCAGACTTTGCGCGAACGTTTATTTCATTTTCAGAAGACGTTAGTCAGATAGGGCAACCTTTTTTTGGAGTTATCTACTCTTGGCATTCTGATAATCCTTTGATTGAGCTGGCAGACGCAATAAAGCTTCAACAAGAATTGGCTTGGATTCAAGAACAAAGAGCAAATGTTATTCATGCTCTCAATGCATTCGAGAAAGAACCGCTGGACACAGAGTTGCAGGATAATTTTGTTGCACAAGCAGATGATTTGTTAGAAAAACTAACAACTTGGTTAACTGAACTAACGGGTCTTTCTGAAGATCTGTGGTATCAAATTTTAAATCAGATGTCAGAATTAGATTCATTTGAAGTGAATTATTTCAACTTATTTCTTCAGATTGGAATGGAGGCGTGCAGATTCGAGCCAGGAGAATCCAGACCTGACTTCACGATTGGACAGGTGATAAATCTAGGAGGGCTAGACCCAAATGGTTACCCACAAGATATGCTGATTAAGAAGTATCCAGTGATTAATAACTAAAAATGCAGTCAATAAACTCAGGATCCCCACTAGAATTCCAGATACCAAACGGAATCGATAATGACGTTGGATTTTTTGCAGCTTTCTACGAATACTATAATAGTTACTTAGCTTATGGATTAACGCCAAAGTTAAAAGGTGAGCTGAAAAGGCTACGAGAGGAAACTGTAGAGTACGAACGAACTCTAGATATTGGCCTGAACGATTCAGACAGCGCGAAAATCAAAAGTAGAATTATGGAGTGTAAGAATACAGCTATAAGCAAAGTACTCAAAGAGATTATGGAATTTAATCTAGATATTTCTGAAGATCAGCTAAAAGTGATTTTGAATAATATAGAAGCGCTAGGGTTTGTTTTTGGGAGAGAGGGAATTTCAGCAAAACGGGATATTTCTCCTGTTATACATAAAGCAGAGTACATAAAAAATTTCTTGAGATGGGGCAGAGAATTAGTAGCAGGTTTGGAGAATAAAGATGAGGAACTTCTATCTGATCAAGAAGAAGGTGAACCTGCTAACGGCTTAATTGAATATACTGAAATCTTTGATCTAGAAGATGTTAAATCCCCTGAACATATATTTAACGAACGAGATTTTTTTAAGGGTCAGGATAAAGAATTTATAAAAAGCGTAATCTTAGGTGTTTCCGCCAATAATCAGCCACATCTATCTGCTAGATGGATTCATCCGACAAATAACTATGGAATGGATCTTCAAATTCTGTCTTATGCACGAGAATATCTAAAACAGAGAGCTGTTTTACTCGAAGCATTTACTCAAAGTGATATCTTTGACATAGTTGATGAAGAAACGCGGTTGCCGACTGTGGTCTTATATCTAGATAAGACTAAAGAGGCTTTAGAGAGATTTCTAGGTTGTGCGTTTGATTTATCAGAGGCTGAAATATACGTTCTTATTGAGACTGCTATAGGAAACGGTCATTTGTTAGTAGCGAGTGAGTTGTTGTGGCATCAAATTAATCTAGAATCTAAAGGACTAACAAAGCCTCCAGAAAATAAATATTTAATTGAAGACGAAGGAGAGTTTAAAAAACTGCTTCGTTTTCTTGAGATTGATGTTTCAGTGTTGAATAAATCGGCGGCCGAAATTCAAAAAAAGCTAGAAAGTATTAAATACAGTACTTCGCCTGCATCGTTTGATTTACTAATCGAAGCTCCTGGGGTGGCTGAATTTCAGCTATATATACATGCACTCATAAGATATGCACATTTAAGAGAATTGAAATTAAGTAATAAAGGAAACCTAATAGAGTTAAAAGATTTATTGCCAGGAGATATTGACGATGGCGATCAAGGAGACGTTTACGCATAAATCCCCTTTACTATTCATGTCGGGTCTCCTATAATTTAGGTAATAATTTAACGTTAATTTTCAAATTATGGGAGCAGGAGTAATTTTATTAATATGCTTATGTGTTCTAGGAGGCGTAGCTATTGCTGTTGCACTGTATGTTCTTTCTTTATACAACAAACTAAAAAGTCAGGAGGTTCTAGTTGATGAAGCATGGAGTGGAATCGATGTTCAACTTAAGAAAAGATTTGATCTTATTCCAAATCTTGTTGAAACAGTAAAAGGATATGCCACACAAGAGAAAGAAATTTTCGAGAAAGTTGCAGCTTTAAGATCAGGAATGATGAACAATTCAGCTGATCCAGAAGAATTAGGAAAGATGGAAGGAGAACTTAGATCAACACTAAAGACTCTTTTTGCTGTTGCAGAAAATTATCCTGAACTAAAATCTAATCAAAATTTCTTAGCTCTTCAAACTTCTCTTCAACAAATCGAAGACGAATTAGAATCTGCAAGACGATATTACAACGGAGCAGTTAGAGATCTAAATAGAATGATTGTCGTATTCCCAAATAGCTTTATTGCAGGGATTTTCGGAATCAAAGCTAGAAAGTTCTTTGAAATTGCTAATGCAGAAGAGAGAGAGAACGTAAAAGTTAGCTTCTAATTAGAACCGAGAACACCAATCATATGGCTAATAATCAGCCCAGTCTTTTTTCTGGTGCATTGACTAAAGACAATCTGGACAACATAAATCGCCGAGTTTACAACGCGCAGTCCAGATTTGTTAGTCGATTATTTTGGGGTAGAAGTAATCTTTACAAAAACATTATTCATCTTGGGATTATTGCTACTACTTTGATGGTAACAGTATACGGTTTTGTATATAGAATAAATATTGTTAGCGGGTCGAGTGCTGAGTACGGAAATTCCCTAGGATCTACAAGTGATTTGCTATATCAAGGTGCTTCGATAGAAACAGTGCTTCTAAATGCCGAGAGAGGAATCAATATCTCCACGCAAAAGCGTACAGTTTTGCCAGGTGATTCTTTGGAATCTATCGCAGCTGAAAATGAAGTCAGCATGGATACAATTAGGTGGGCAAGCGGTGACGTTCTGAGCCCCTTTACCAACCAAGTAGAGGTAGGAATGGTACTAACTATCCCGGAGGTCAATGGAGTGCTCTATGAGGTTAAACCGGGAGATTCGTTAGACAGTATTATTTCGATTACAAGTTTAACAAACGACGAAGCTAATCGCTTTAATGTTATTGAGCTTAATAGTTTAAATCCACCATACAATCTCGAAGTTGGTCAAAAGATTTTTATTCCAAATGGTAACTTGAAAAGTGTTGATGCGGTAGGGAATGTGGCGGACATTCCTCGAGGTGTATTCTCTAATCCGCTTGCGCACCCGGAATGTGCTGGTTATATTTATCAACGTGGATTTACTTCGTACCATAACGGAATAGACATTTCCCGATTCCCACCATGTCCAATCTCTGCAATTGCTAATGGAGTTGTAGCGTATGCCGGTTGGGGTAATTTCGGAGAAGGTTACCACGTTAAAATAGATCACGGCGGAGGAATTGTAAGCCACTATTATCACGGTGATGGACAATTCTGGGTAAAAGCAGGAGATAGAGTTCAGCAAGGTCAGGCGTTAATGATGATGGGTACTTCTGGAAATAGTACTGGAATTCATCTCCATATTTCGCTATTCAAAAACGGGTATGCTGTAGACCCACAGGGTTATGTGCCTTATTAAGAACTGTCAGTATCCGCCAACTTCAACTAATTTACTCAGAAATATTATATATCTTTTATATACTCACAGGCCTTTGAAACGCTATGGATTTAGTGTATAATCTGTTCATAATTTATGACAACTAATGCTAATTGACAATGCACGTTAAAGAAAGCCTAAAAAAAGTTGCCACAAAAGTAGAAGGGATAGTATTAGAGACTCTTATAAAAGAACAGGAGACTTCATCCAAAATTTCGCCATTATTTAAAGACTTATTCGACCACTTACTCACGATTGCATCAGGAGGCAAAGGTCTGCGTGGCGCGCTTGTTTACTTCACATACAAACTTTTTAACCAAGAGGAAGAAAACGAAGATATTTACAAAGTTTCTGCTGCGATAGAAATGATTCACCTTTATCTACTAATTCATGATGATATCATGGATAAATCTGATACAAGGCATTCAAAAAAAACACTTCACGATATTTATTCAACAACACCAACACTATCTGGAAAAAGTAGAGAAGAGTGGAATCACTTTGGAAATTCAATAGCTATTACTGCAGGCGACATACTTTCTCATATGGCCACAAAACTAGTACTGCAAACTTCTTTTGAACCTAAATTAATTCAAGGAGCATTAGAACTCTTGCAAGGACATATTGTAAATACAGGTTACGGTCAATTTTTAGACCTTTGGGGAGGATTTTACGATAAAGTAACAGAAGAAGACGTGCTTAAGATTTACAGATATAAAACTGGAAACTATACATTTGAGAATCCAATGATGGTTGGAGCAATACTTGCAGATGCCTCAGACAAGCAAATCGACGAATTAGGTGAGTTTGCTATTCCTTGTGGCATAACATATCAAATAGTGGATGACATCTTAGGTATTTATGGAGATGAAGAAGCTTTGGGAAAGCCAGTTATTTCTGACTTAAAAGAAGGAAAAAGGACAATTTTAATGGTTCATGCAGAAAGAACTGCTGAATGGGAAGATCGAAAGACTTTACATAAGCTACTAGGAAACCAAAATGTTAAAGACTCAGATTTAGAAGTTGCAAAGACTATATTAACAAAATGTGGATCGCGTGAATACGCAAGCCAATTAGCCAGAAAATACTGCGACGAAGCAAAAAAATACTTGCTACAAACCTATGATAATAATCACGAATCGGTTCAGTTTTTAGTTGGGTTAAGTGACTACATCGTTGAACGTGACAGATAAATTTGTACTGCGGTACAAAGCGTGGATAAGAAAATACGCTATAATCGAGCAAATTTGTCAACCGACATGAACAATACAATAGGACAAAAAATTAAAAACTTTAGGAAACGAGCTGGCAAGAGTCAGTTTGAACTTGAGCTAGATATTGATGCTTCGCCAGGGAGTATTTCTAGGATTGAGAGTGGGGAAGTGAATCCGACGAAGGAGACTTTGATGAAGATTACTGAAGTCCTCAAATTAACTACCCAGGACGCAGGAACTCTTTATAATCTAGATTTTGAATTAAAAGAACTTCCTCGGATGGTACACTTAGCAAAAAAACTAAATAGTTTAGAACAAGATACAATTCTACAAAGTGCAGTTGATGATGTTGTATCCAGTCTAGGACTAAACGGTGCCGTCATTTTGCTCGTGGAAGGAGACTATCTGCGTACAAAAAACATCACTGATGTTTGGGAATCAAAAGCTGTAATGAAGCTTTTAAAGTTGGTAAACTTCGACTTGAGAATATCTCTTACTAAGCCTACAGAAAACGTAATTGTTAAAAGTGTTAAAGAGCAGAAGACTTATCAAAGAGATAGATTGAGAGATTTTACTGTAGATGTAATGAGCACTAGAATTTCAGACTTGAGCGAAAGAATCACTATTCACAAAAGTGGGCTTGTGATACCGCTTGTTCATGAAAAAAAATCCATAGGTGCAATTTTCTTTTCGAAAAGCGACACTGGTGACTTTGAAAAAGAGATAAGTACTTTAGAAGCTGTTGCAGAATACATAACCCAATCGATCGTGAATGCCCAAAAGTTTCAGGAACTTAAATCTCAAAAAAATTAACATGAACAGTACGGTAGGACAAAAAATTAAAAATTTTAGAAAACGAGCTGGGAAAAGTCAGTTTGAGCTGGAGTTAGATATCGATGCTTCTCCTGGGAGTATTTCTCGGATTGAGAGTGGGGAGGTGAATCCGACGAAGGAGACGTTACGGAAAATTATTGAGGCCCTAGATCTCAAAGGACTTGAGGCAGGCGCATTGTTTGATTTAGACTTCGACGAATTGCCAAAGATGGTAAATCTAGCAAGAAAGCTAAGCAGTAGCCTAGAGTTAGACAATGTCTTGCAAAATTCAGTAAATGAAATAGTTCACGGCTTAAGCTTGTTAGGAGCGGTAATTTTACTTAAAAACAACGACGAATTATACTGGATGACTGTTACGCAGACTTGGTATACCAAATTAATCTTCAAAATAATTGGAGATCCGATTTCCACACTAAGAGTCAACATGACAAAGTATCCGGATAATCTATTTGTAAAAGCTGTAAAAGAACAAAAGCCATTTCGAAGCTTTAATGTTCTGGAATACGCTCATGGATTTATTGACGACAGAACAGCTAAGCTTTGTGAAAAGGTTACTGGACTTAAAAGTGCGCTTTTCTTGCCAATAGTTGAGAACAACGAAGCTATTGGTGTAATGTTTTTTGCTAAGAGTTATATTGACAATTTTGAAAAGGAGTTGGAAACTCTTCAAGCCTGTACTGATCATATTGCATCAGCAATAACTAACGCTCAAAAATATGAAAATTTAAAAAGACTTATGGAGTTAAAGGATGGAAAATAATATAGGACAAAAAATTAAAAACTTTAGAAAGCGGGCTGGTAAAAGTCAGTTTGAGTTGGAGTTAGATATCGATGCCTCGCCAGGAAGTATTTCTAGGATTGAGAGTGGAGAGGTGAATCCAACGAAGGAGACGTTGGTAAAGGTGGGGGAGGCGTTGAAATTACAAGACTATGAAACAGCACTTTTGGTTGGAGTAGATGTGAGTTCAACAATTTCTGATCTTATAAACATCACGAAAGATCTTCAAGAGTCAAAAGATTTAGATGCTGTGGTTCAAAAAGCAGTAGATTCTATAGTAAAAAGCATGAATCTTTTTGGAAGTTTTATTGTCATCAAACGAGATAACGTTGTTCAATTACAGACCTTCACAAAAGCCTGGTACACCGATATGATAATGAAAATTATTAATAAGCCTCCAAAATCGATAACTGCACCAATAGAAGAGCATTCACAAAATTGTATGGTACAAGCTGTTCTGCAAAGAAAAGCAATCATTGATCCAGATGTTGTGAAGTTTCTCTACCCAGCCGTAAGTATGCCGATAGCACAAATGCTTAAAAAACTTACAAATGTAAAAGCATGTAGCGCGCTACCGCTGATACACGATGATGAGGTTGTAGGTGCAATTAGCTTTTCCAAAAGTTATGAAAGTCATTTTGAAGAAGAGCTTTTAATCCTTCAAGCATTCGCAGATTTTATCGCAGGTTTATTATACAAATTCAAATGAACAGCACTGTAGGACAAAAAATAAAAAACTTTAGAAAACGAGCGAGCAAAAGCCAGTTTGAGTTGGAGTTAGATATCGACGCTTCTCCAGGAAGTATTTCTAGGATTGAGAGTGGGGAGGTGAATCCGACGAAGGAGACTTTGATGAAGATTACAGAAGCTTTAGCGCTAACTGGAATTGAATCTTCAAGCCTTTTTGGAGTAGATCCAAACGTTGCTAGTCTTTTAAAGATACCCAGCGAACTTTTGAATTCAAAAGATTTGAATGAGATTCTAACGAAATCTGTAAATAATATTGTTTATGAACTTAATCTCCTCTCAGGATTTATTACAATTAGGAAAGGAGATAAACTTTATGCCCAGATAACAACTGAGAGGTGGTTTAATAAAGCAATATTCAGCCTAATACCCGTTCCGTTTAACCACCTAAATGTGGATATAAACAAAGATCTAGATAACTTATGTGTAAAGTCCTACTTAAATAAGGAAATATATTATTCTACCGACTTAGCTGAGGTTACTGTACCCGCAATAACTCCAATAGTTGCAAAGTTAATGTCTAAGATATCTGGAGTTAAATCTGGTATTGTATTGCCAATAGTCTATAATGATATTTGTTATGGGACGTTTTATGTCGGAAAGCCTTTTGTAGATGATTATAAGAATGAGTTGCCTATTCTCAAAGAATTTACTAAGTATATAGGTGAGGCGATAAGTAAGTTGATATGAAGTCAGTAACATTTACAGAGCAGTTTGCTAGTATTCTGGATAAAATTGGCACAAATTATGCTTTGAGTGGCAGTTTGTACAGCTATTTATATTATATCTATGTAAATAACCTCCGTGACGAATTCTTAGGATTTTTGACCGTAACTGACAAGCACCTTTTGACCCTTCAAGGAAAGACCTGTTTACTGGACTTGCCATCAGAAAGAAACTATCAGACCTCACACCATAGTAACTTTGTATTAAATTTGATTTTTTATGTAAACTTAAAGGTTTTTGATCCCCAGGGCAACCATGACTTAAAAAGCAAGATTTACGACTTCTTAGTACATGAAAGTAAAAAACTTCAAGTTGAGGATAAAACAGTAGGTTTCGAACTAATAGTATTTGGGTTTCAAGATTATTTAAATATTCTAGACTTTACAGATCTTTATGAAATTTATTTAAATAATATCAGTAATCGGCTTGCAATAAAAAAATTAACCTCCCTATATACTCCAGAAGGATTTAAGGGTTGGTGGAGTAAAGTTAAGCTTTTTGTAAATAGCATTTTGCTATCCTATTATTTTAATAGCTCCGTTTTATGCTTGAACTCACCAGAACTTACAATATTTCTTTCAAGTAGGGTTAAAATATTCAGAAAGGAGCTCGAAGAATTTGTTGGGTCTAAATCTTTCCCTCCATATTTTAAGGCCGAGTACTTTGAACTATTTTGGATAGGAGACATATTGAGTAGCGTAGGGATGCTAGAAGATGATCAACAAGAAATGGGTAAAAAATTATATAACAAGTATAAGGAAATCAACAAAATAGGGCCTTATAAGTTTGATCAGCAGAAAGGATTTCCGATTTCACCAAATTTTGTATTGTACGACTTAGATACAACTGCAATGGGGCTTAAATTTCTTAAACAAATCGATAAGGATCCAAAACTAAATAGTATGGACTATTATCTCGAAAAAGATTCTATAAAAACTTATAAAAACGATAATAGAGAATCTATAACTGCAATTGCTCATTTCCTGTCTTATAGTGCACAGTTGAAGCTTGATTATTCGGAAGCTTTACTTGCTAAAATGCTCTGTAGAGTAGATGCGTGGGAGATATCCGACAAATTTCACAGTTCGGAATCATATGTGACATATACTATACTGTGTGCACTAATTGATGTTCAATTAGCTGGTATACAAGATGTGGAGAACTATATATTAAAAGTAGTTGTAAAAATTTGTGAGGATATTGATTTGCAAAACGAGAACCCACTGAAAAGTAATTTGACGTTCGAAGAGCTTGGATGGTCAATAGTTGGTTTATCATACTTACAAAACAGAATTCCTAATTTAGCAAGAAATGTAAAGTTGAGAGACTATATAAAATTTGCCATATCATATAAAAAAGATTACATTCCTTTGTGGATTTTAAAAACCACATACTCGTGCAGAAATATTAACGATACCCTCGAATTAGCTATAAGATACTTGTATGAAAAAAATTCTTTATAAGTCATTAGAATTTGTATCTCTATTGCTGAGCCCTGCCATTCTGGTAATTATTTTTATACTTTGTTTATCATTCATAAATAAAAGTACTGTTCCAATCCTTATTCTATGTCTTTTAGGAGCGACATACTTTCTTGTTTCTAAGCTCACTATGAATCATTTAATTCGGCTTAATTACCCTGATAGAATATTGCAATATTTACTGACCTGTTGTCTTTTTTTGATGCTTTTGAACTTAAATGTGATACCTTCCAACTTGGTATTATTGTGTCAACAAACTATAGTGCTTACTGTAATTTTTCTAACGATTACTGCAACTCTTAGTGTTAAATTAAGTGCACATACACTTTATACGTATTTCTTTGTTAACTTCCTAGCTCTTACGCTTGGGTCAGTATTATTTTTTTTAATGCTTCCCTTAGTAATTTCTTCTCGGCTCATTCTAAAGCAGCACACGCTTGTGCAGATTTTATTTTCTGTTAGCATTATTTTGAGCATTAGTTTAATCTTTGTTTATGTTTAAAGATTCAAAAGAGACTGAATTACAAAGAGATATTGAGCGACTCCTAATTGTTCAGGAGTCAATAAACTTTATTTTGAACTTTGATTCGTTTGAAGCAATTGCAAAAGGTGTTTTAAATTTAGTCGAACAAAGAATGGGATATACCGCAGCGTCGATATCCTTATTTAATGAGAGTAATACAACTATTCAACTAAAGTACGTCTCAGACTCCTTTCTAGCAAGATTAACAAAAAAGTTAATACTAGGTGTTGAAGGATTCTCCCCAATAAATTTTTCGCAAATGCATGAAAAGACTAAAACAATCGAAGCTGCATTGGCAAAAGAATTGCGAATTGGAGAGAGCTTAGAAGACTTTATATCGCCGCCAGTAAGTAGAACTGTAGCAAAGATCTTACAGAAAGTTTCTAACATAAATACTATGATAGCACTTCCGATTATTGCGAGTGGCCAGTGCATAGCAGTTTTAAATTTTTCTTCCAGTAAGATTATAACCAAGTTTTCTGAAAATGAATTAAGGACATTGAAATCTTTTGTTAATCAGATTGGCTTGTTACTAGACAATGCTCTAAAGTACGAGCAAATCAGAAATTTCAATGCAGATCTAACTACTAAAATAGACTTGGCTACTAAAGATCTTATAGCACAAAACTCCGACCTCCAATCCCTCTACAACCTAACCTCCAAAGTCTCTACCTCTCTTGAACCTGAACAGGTTGCACAAACAGCTGTAAACTCTTTACCTCAAGATAAATTTATTATTGGTTCTGTAATTAGTCTTTTCGACGATAAAACTAATACACTTACCCCACTTGCAGTTACAGAAAACGAATTATCCTATCAAGTTAAAAAAATTACTGGAGATTTTAATAACCTAGGAGCAAAATTAGATGATGAAGCAAGCCAAGAAAACCTTGCGATACGCTCGTTTTTAGAAGAAAAGAAAATTTACACCGACGATGTAGCAAAATATTTGTCACCTGTTGTTTTTGCAAATGTAATTAACAGAGTGCTTAAACTCATTAATGTAAAATCTTTAGCTATTCACCCAATTAAATGGAAGGGCAAAACTCAAGGAGTAATCGCATTCTTTATTAAAGATAAATCTGCAGAAGAAATTCAGGATTCGGAAAAACAACTTTTAGATACTTACACCTATCATATTTCGATTGCCTTAGAAAACGCAGAACTTTATAAGAAACAAAGAGAAATTCAAAATGATCTTGAAAGAGCGTTGCAGGAAGTCCAAGCCCTCCGACAACACGAACAAGACATGGTAGACATTATGGGTCACGAACTTCGAACTCCAATTACAATCGTACGAAACTCTTTGGGAGTTATGGATATGGAACTTAAGAATAAAGGAAAAATTGAACCAGAAAACTTGAGTAAATTTCTTGGGATCGCTATGGAATCGGCTAGAAGAGAAGTTAAACTTGTAGAAACTTTGTTGTCGTCCGCGAAAGCAGACAGCAAAGGCTTCCAATTACTATTTGAAAAAGTTGATCTTATTGACGTCATTGAAGATTCGCTTGTTCTATTTAAAAAAGAAGGTGAAAAGAAAGGAATTAAAGTATTGTTCGATGCACCAAAAGGGGAGTACTTTGTCTATGCAGATAGAGTTAGAACTCAAGAAATTATTGATAACCTATTGGGTAATGCAGTTAAGTATACAGAAAAAGGAGAAATTGAAATCAAAATGAGAAAGGTAGATTCGTTTATCTGGGTTGATATTAAAGATTCAGGAATTGGAATTAGCGAGGAAGATAAAAAAAGTTTAGGGCAGAAATTTTACCGAGTAGATCAATACATCGACGAAAAAGGTGAAGTCAAAAACGAGAAGAGAAATATTATCAGACCAGGAGGAACTGGGCTAGGACTGTACGTTACTTTCAGCTTAATTAACTTGATGGATGGAGAACACGTTGTAGACAGCGAAATAGGTAAGGGAAGTACATT
>CAZYSE010000032.1:0-973 GCA_964650085.1 uncultured Candidatus Saccharibacteria bacterium
AATTTGTAATTCCTAAGTCTTTAACAATTTTTACTTTTTCTATGAACTCCTCAATAGAATATTGTCTTCCAATATCTTTCAAGATTGTGTTTTGCCATGCCTGCAATCCAATACTTAGTCGCGTCATACCTTTATTTTGAAGTCGTTGGAGCTTATCAGAAGTGATATCCTCAGGGTTTGATTCAACAGCAAGTTCTTTTAACTGTGATAAGTCAAAATTTGACCTTATAAAATCCAGTAGATCTTCAACCAAAGCGATATCTACAAATGAAGGAGTCCCGCCGCCAAGATAAATTGTTGTAAAACCAGTAACCCCTTGGGTTTCTTTGTACCAAATTAGCTCTTGCTTTAGAGCTTCAAAATACTCTGCTACACGCTTTGGTGTGCCGGGAAGAATATAAAATGAACAATACTTGCAACGCACTTTGCAGTAGGGTATATGGACGTATAGGTTGACTAGTTTAGACATAGACGAATTATAGCATTGGGAGAAGTGGCAAGGCTGTGGATCAGTCTTGAAACAAAAAAATACCGATAAAGAATATGCTACTCAAAGCATATACGATAGCCAATACTACGTAGTTTATTGAAATCCCAAAAGTTATAAAAGCAACTACAATCAAATTAAATACTAGAGCAATTAACGAATTAACCTGTCTAATCAATTTTGCAACGAAGTTGTATACGTAATCGAAAGGGTGCAAAGGGAGTTTTATAGCGAGAAATGCAATCAGAGCGGCAATTAAAAGTATAAATAGATTTTTCAACAATACTCCTGCGAGAACTAACAATATGTAGACGGGGTAGCTGAAATAGAGTCCATATTTGACGCTTTTTTTATCGGAAATTATTCCACACACTACCCACCTCCCAAACAAGCTATCTTTAAATTTTCCAAATATGTTGTTTCTAATCATTTATGAATCTTAGTGATACTGAGACATCAAAGTTAGTCATTTCAAGATAGTCTAAA
>CAZYSE010000032.1:983-13040 GCA_964650085.1 uncultured Candidatus Saccharibacteria bacterium
TTATACCAACCATTCAGTCAAATAAGTAATTTACTATAGGGCTGGCAACCAATCAGTAAATTTGCAATCATTCTAGTATTACTTATTAATCAATTTTTATGGATAGCAATCGCCGTGCATTCGAAATAGAATCTGAGCTGCTAAATTTTAGCTGGGGCAGTATAGTTATCAATGAAAAAGGCGTCGGACTCGCTCTACAGAATCTTAGTGAGGAAATATGGTTCGAGACATCTAAAGAAGTTATAGATGCAATTGGATACGGAATACCTGACTTTAGTAATTATGATTTTGTACTTGGATATTTTGAAGAAGCACTAAGAAGAGGAGACGTACAAGTTTCAATGTTCAACTATGATACTTTTTCTGTTGAAAATACTGCGTTGCTGAGTGATTCAAGACTTAGAGATTTTATAACCTCACTGAGAAATGAATCTGGACGCGACGATGTTAGCACCGCACTCGAGGTAGCTGCGAGCGAAGAAGTAGAATCGCTAAACAACTCTGACTTAGTTAATGGACTTGATTTCACCTGGGGTGGAGGTTTATTGATTGAAGCATCAGAAGATCCAGAAGAAGCGGAACTTGTATTTGCTACCATTTTTATTCCAGGCAGTTCTACCGAATTCACTTTTGCACTTCCTGAGGGGTTAGAGTCCGAACTTCTTTCTCGATTAAATCCGAGTTCTACTTTACACGAAGTGTTAACAATGATTTCAATTCTAAATCCTGATAGGGTTAGTTTTGAACTTGAAGCCTACGATGTGGATGGAGCAGATGTTTTTGAATACAATCTAACAGCAAAAGACTTCGAAGCTTTTGCTTCGATGGTTACACCAACAACACCTCACGCTGAAATAATGCTACTTTTAGGTGGGAGTGAGGAGTAATTAAGTTTTAGCTACTGCCTTAAATTGATCCAGAAATTTTTTAATTTTTGGATCAATTACTATTTTACAGTAAGGCTGGTTTCCGTTCAGCTTGTAGTAATCTTGATGATATTCTTCTGCTATGTAGAAATTTGAATACTTTTCTACTGTTGTTACTATCTGGTCAGGGTAAACTTTTTCAGATTCGATTTTTTCGATAACTTTTCTTGCTAGAGTCATTTCTTGTTCATCATTTGTAAAAATGACCGATCTATACTGCGTCCCAACATCGCTTCCTTGTCTGTTCATAGTAGTAGGATCGTGTGTTTTTAAAAAAATTTCAAATACACTTTCTAAGGTAATTATCGAATCATCATAATCAACAAGTACTACCTCTACATAATCCGTAGATCCAGAACCAACATCTTCATATGAGGGATTTTCTTCGACACCACCACAGTAACCGCTATTAACTTCTAGCACGCCATTCACGCGCTCAAAAATAGCTTCTGTGCACCAAAAACAGCCTCCTCCTAAAATTATTGATTTAGTCATAATGTAAGTTATAATCCTTTAAATTGTAAATCGTATATGGAATTTAGTACAGCTGAATCCAACGGGTTTGAATTTGTTGGCATTGTAGCAAAATTCAATCAGACTTTAGCGTCGGCTATATCTACGGATCAAAGAATACGCTATACCGATGAGTTTAAAGATGATGCACATTTTACTGAATATGTTTTAGAACATTCACTACTAAAGTTAAGACTCGAATTTGGAATAGAGACAGAGCATGTTGCTCTACACGAAACAAGAGATAGGGGGAAACTGTTTTTAAGATTCGTTTACGAGGGTAGGGACATAGCTATAAATATCTTCACCCCTCAAAGTAATAGTGGTCACGAAATATATGGGCTTGAAACCGTAATTATGGGTGCCTACCCAATGAAAATTGAGCATATTAACGACGAGGCTATTATTCAAATCTATCAACCAGATACAACCTTTGAGTACATTATTAGCCATCCTGAAGACCCTACAGTAATATCTACCATTTTCTTAGATTCTAATGACCGTTATGTTGGGCGAAAAGACTATAAGTACACGAGGTTCAGAGATAATATTGTCAAAGAGACGGTTGTAAGTCAAAAAGGACGCATTACTAAGCATTCTTTTAATTGGAGCGATGTGTTTTTTGTAGACAGTGCCGATCAATTTTTTTCTAAGCCTACAATCTGGAGTGGAGTAGCTACAAACTATGGTTGGGTTTATACACGGGATAAGGTAGAGTTTAGAGACTCCAAAAGCTGTTACATAGCTTACACTCTAGTTTCCCAAAAGATGTTAGATATTCATGAGATAGAACAGCGAATGCTTAACGGTGAGTATATTTGCGCAGAGTCAGTGGTAGATCACGATAGTCAAGGATCTTCGATTGCTACTACTGTACGTTTCTTTGGTAAGGAACACCACTTCGAAATCGAGTCTTTTCCAGATAGAGCAGTTTGCTTTTATGATGGGGAAAAAGTTGGCGAATTTTTTAACGAAGACGCTCTTTCATCACTAAATGTTCAGGTTCAGGATTTATTTGCAGTTTCAGCTGAGGGAGCTAAATTCTATTTTTATACTTCAAACTTTCTTTTAGCTGTACAGATAGAGTCTAATGGATTTGCAGTGCCTAGAATAGTACTTCCTGAGTAACTAGATACTTATTCAAAAGTAACTACTTGGTAGTTCTCATCCCTAACTTACATTTTTCAATTTTTAGCCTTTAAACTTTTTACCTTTTTAAGTTATACACCATGAGGATTCCCTGTATGATTATGAATTTTTGGAAACAGGACGGGCTTCTCATCCCAGTGTAAGATTTTTCGATCTTTTAACCTTTATACTTTTGTTTTTTCAACTATACACCATGAGGGATTCGAACCCCCAACCTTCTGTTCCGAAGACAGATGCTCTATCCAGTTGAGCTAATGGTGCAACGAATGATTTTACCATATCAGTTGAGCTCTTGTGCTTTATTTAAGATTTCTGGTATTCTTACAATAACTACTATATTTTTTATTATATAAGTATGAATACTACTACAGAAACGGAAACACAGACTACACCACTTACTGCAACACCATCAAACTTACCAACAGTAGAGACACCTCAGGTTGCAGCTTCTGCAACTACACAGGAACTCGAATCACCGGAAGTTTCAGAGGTTGGCAAGTTACTAGAAGGTGTACAAAGAGACTATCTCCAATTTACTAAAGACTTCGATGTAGTTTTTAAATTAGCCAAGAATGCCCTTAGACAAACTATTTCTGCAGCTAGTGGTACAGGAATTGACCAATTTAATTTGTGTGCACAAAATGTTAGAAGAGTTATGGCTGACATAAAAAAAGTTCAAGGATTGAAAGCTTCAAGTGAACTAAATGAAGCCAGTCAACAGTTATTAAGGGAAGTGAAGGTTGATGCAAATGTGAAGGTAGAAGAATTGCTTACATTTACAATGCGTGCGGCTCCATTTGTAGGACCTAATAATTTATCGAGTGCTCTACACGAATTGATGGCTGCTATTGATATAAAGGTTAAAGGGTTAGATGCTTAAGACTGCTGCTAGAATTCACGCTCCAAATCATTTAGGTCCTGTTCAAATTGAACAGGACTTTTTTGATGGAATCTTTCAAGAACTTTACTCCAATTACTTGAAACCCCTACACACATGGAAGCCAATTCTACAAAGTCTCCATGTACTAGTGTATCCCAATCATCTTTATGTAGTTTCACAGAAGTTCCCTGCAATTCGTAGAAGACATCAAGACAAGACTCGCTTACTCGTAACAAGTCTCTAGCAGAAGCTCTGCTTGCGTATTGAACAATATCTATTCCTGCATGTTCAAAATAATCGATAAAGTTTCTCATTTTAATTTCGAACATTTTGCCTAAAATCTGCTCTCTAGTTGGGTTATATCTTTTAACACCTTTTTTCTTTACTACAAATGCATTGATTTCGGAGATAGCAACTTCGAAAGGTATGTGGAATGTGTGTCGGTTGTACTGAGCTAAAATCCATATAATACGAAAAGCTTTTTCATTAATCTGAGATAGTAATTGGATTCGATCCCAAGTATGCCCAGAAATCCTTCTACGTAGTACTTTTGGCCGTTCTAAATTAGTTTCGGTAGTTTGGGAGATTGTTTCCATCTTGGAGATTTTAAACCCCAACTTATATTATGTAAATGCAATTTCTGATAGAATAATACTATGTTAGAGGATATTGCAATTTCAATTTGGAGATCAATAAAATGGCTACTTCGTGGCTTAGGAAGTATGCTGCTTTGGGTTCTGGATAAGATTATGCTGGCAGTAACAGGAATACTTGGAATGATTGCCGATATTTTTGTTGCGGTGGACTTTACTGGTACAATTGCCTTCTTCCTCGACCGTGACGAAAATGGCGAAAGAAAGAAATAATTACATCTCTTGATTTACAATCCTATTTTTTCTCCCATTAATTATTCCTACAGTAGATATAACTACAATCACTACAAACGCACCCAAAGACATCATTGGTATAGTTAGAAAGCCGAAAAGTTCGAGCACAATTTCATTGCAAGACTGTCCTTGTGAACAAGCACCTAAAGCACTCGGAGTACCTGTTTGTTCAATGTAAACATGATAAGTTGCGATTACTCCACCTATTGAAGCTAGTATTAAATAAAGCGGGTAAAGTTTCTTTCGAAGCAGAATTCCAACTGCTGCTATAAACGCAATTGGATACATAAAATACCTTTGAGTTATGCAAAGTGCACATGGAGGTAAATTATAAACGTATTGAAAAATTAAGCTTCCTAACATCGAAGTGAAAGCAATAAAGAAGATTGATAATTCAGAAAAAACGAAGTTGTATACCGATTGCGTTAATTTATTTGTTTTCATCTAGTTTAGGAAATAAAATAATTACTTCACGATTAGCTAAAGCTTTTTTCGCTCTTTCTGTAGTCTCGGGCAGAATAGGTGAGTAGAGTGCGTTTACAACGTTAAGTAAGTAGCTTAAATTGTTTAAAACTACTTCTACTTTAGATTGATCTGTTTCTAGCCAAGGTTTATTATCATCGATGTACTTATTTCCGAAAGTAGAAAGCTCGTTAATTATATCTGCAGCAACTTTAATTTCGTAGTTATCTAAATTCTCCTCGACTCGCTTTTTGAAGTCTTCGACTTGTGATTTAAACGCTGAATCCACTTTGTCCCAACTATTAATTTCTACTTCTTTTTTATTTGAAAGATGAATAACTCTGTTTAACAAGTTTCCATAATTGTTGCCTAAAGTACCACTATAAAGAGCCTCTAGCCTGTCGATACTAAAATCTCCATCATTTCCTAGCTGAAATTCAGTTAAGAGAGCATATCTGATTGCGTCTACAGGATATTTCTTGTTCAGCTCCAAAGGATCGATTGCATTTCCATTACTTTTTCCTAACTTAACGCCACCAACAGTAAAGTGTCCGTGTACTAAAACTTGTGCAGGCAAAGGTAAACCTGCGGATTTGAGCATTGCTGGCCATAAAATTGCATGAAATTTAATAATATCTTTTCCAACTAAATGCCTAGCTTCTGTCCAATAATCTTCTTGTGTTATACCTCTAGATTTAACTTCAGCAAAATCAAAAACAGAAATATAATTTGGAAGTGCATCGTACCATACATAAATAGTTTGTGAAGGATCGAACGGGACAGGAATTCCCCATTTTACAGTTTCTCTTGATATAGAAATGTCATGTAAACCTTCTTTTACTAAACCCACAACATAGTCGTACCATTTTGATGGAAAAACAAACTCTTTATTTTGTTCAAGATATTGCAAAAGCCAGTCTTGGTATTTGGATAGTTTAAAAAAATAATTCTTTTCCGAAAGTTGAACAAGTGTTTTGGTAGGATGATCTGGACATTTGCCATTAACTAGCTCCGACTCAGTTTTAAACGATTCACAGCCCTCACAATATAAACCTTCATAGCTTTTTTCGTAAATATCTCCATTGTCATAGGACTTTTGAAGTAAATCCTGAGCAAATTTTTCGTGAGTAGGATTAGTTGTTCTAATAAAAAAATCATGAGAAACGCCTAAGGTTTTCCAAGTATCGTCGTAGACAGTTGACAGCTGGTCGACAAATTCTTGGGGCGCCTTTCCAGCAGCAGAAGCTGCTTTGGATAATTTAGTTCCATGTTCATCTGTGCCAGTAAGAAAAAATACCTTATCGTTACCTAGCTTTTGTCTAAAGTACCTAGCTAAGGTGTCTGCTACAAAAACTGTGTAAGAAGTTCCTATATGCGGTTTATCTGTTGGGTAAAATATTGGTGTTGTTATGTAAAAATTCTTCATAATCTTAGTACTCCCGTGACTGTTTATTGTTACATTATATCACTTAATTCAAGCTCTGCCGTGCGATTCAAAGGTTAAGATATCCTTTTTAATACTTCCCTCTGATCTTCTGGAACCATGTATCGATACAACTTGATTAAATTTAGCATTTTTTCTTGCTGAGTAGTTTCTTCACACTTTACTGGATAAATTCCAATAATCTCTTTTTTATCAAAAACCTTTCCTAATGGGTTGTAACCGTACAGTCCAGGAATTAAGTAGTCGTTTGTGTTCCAATTAACATCAAGAGTAAGAAAATTGTCCTCTGGGGTTAGTATTTGGAGCAGTTCGGGATCACTATTTATTAAATAATAATCTGTGACCCTAGCCGTAAAGAAACAATACTTGTCTTCAGAAACTACTTTAAAATCGATTATTGATGCTTCTGCTGAGTTCTCAACTGTATAAGTCTTGTCTTGTATAAGAATACTTTGTTTAGTCTGTCCTTCAAAAATCATTGAATCAAAAAGTAGTAATTCCGATTCTCCAACTTTTACCGGTTCGTTTTTTAAGTTTAGTACAACGAAAGTATCAAAGTAGGAAATGCTGAATATCGTTATTGAGTAGGAGTAGAGGACAGCCAGCCCTGTAATTAGGAATAGTGGAATCCACCAAAATAGAATTCTGTATTTCGAATTTCTTAATCTTGTCATAAAGTTTGAAGCTCGAAGTCTTAAGTTATAAACCTCATCCTTACTCTTTCCTTCTACTTAATTCTTAACCTTCATTCTTCATTCTTCATTCTTCATTCTTCATTTATTCTTCTTTGCTAACGATCTTACTTGTCTTTACAAATCTGCCTTTTCTTCTACCATCTGTTGCGTTCTGTAAAGCTTTTTCTGTTTCTAGAGAAGGTTTTCCAACGTCTTCTTGGAGAATTGATCCTTGAAAATCCTTTAGATGGTGCTCTTCCTCAATTCCTGAAACATCTACATTTTGAATCGATGATACATAATCTAAAATACTATTGAATTCTGTGGAATACTTCTCCAATTCCGAATCCGAAAGTACTAGTTTTGCTAACTTCGCGATGTGTTGTATTTCTTCTTTTGTTAATCTAGCCATACCTCTTCTTGTAATACAGGTCTGTGTGTATTTGTAATTCCGATTGTTGCCAGCTCTTCTTGATACGCAATTGCTCTGTCGGGTTCAGCATGAATTAAGAATACTTTCTTAAGTTTATCTGAATTCAAACGTTTTATCCATGCTTCGTAATCCTCGTGATCGCCGTGTGCTGAAAAGCCTTTAATTAAGTAAATCTTAGCTTTTACCTTTAGTTTTTTTGATCCAATCACAACTTCCTTTGCGCCTTCAGTAAGTTGTCTTCCTAAGGTTCCTTCTGCTTGAAAACCAACAAAAATTATTGAATGCTTAGGATTCTCTAGTGCGGTTTCTAAATGCCCCATTATCCTACCTCCGTCTGCCATACCACTACCAGCAATAATTACTTGGCCAGCTTTTCTAGAAATTTTTTGTGATTCTCTAAATTTTCTAATGTAATGAAGTCCAGGAAAATCAAAAAGATTATCCATTGTATTTTGTAGAGCAGATAAATAGATTCTTGTTACTCTTTGAGCTAGTGGTGAGTCAAGCCAAACATTTAAATCTTCATCTACAACTCTATTTGCTTTAGCTCTTTTAAAATCGTTTAGAAGCTCTTGTGTTCTTTGAACAGCAAAACATGGTATGTAAACGCTTCCATTTCTACTTATGGTTTCATTAATAATGTTGAACATAATCTTAACCGCATCATCCCTATTTGGATGAGTTTCTCCACCGTATAGCGATTCTGTAAGAACATAATCTGGAGTAGCTTTAAATCCCTCGTCAAAAGTATCGATGATGTGACTTTCTCGTCGTCCAATATCACCTGAAAAGAATATCGATTTTTCTTTTCCTTCATCCATTATCTTTACTTCAATACTTGCAGCGCCCAAAATATGCCCTGCAACGTGGTATTTGACTTTGATTCCTTCAATTGGTGAGAATTCTTCGTCGAAATTTACAGTTTTAAATAAATCTATCGTTTTTTCTGCATCTCTGGTGTTGTATACCATAGCCTTTTCTGTAGAATATTTTCCGTAAGCGACACCTGCTTTAAAGTTAAGTTCTTGGATCTTTGCAGAGTCTAGTAGAAGCTCGGTCGAAATCTGAATAGTGTGATTAGTTGCATATATTGGGCCGTTGAATCCAGCTAAGAGAAGTTTTGGTAGCATTCCAGAATGGTCTATATGAGCATGTGTAAGCATTGCAAAGCTTACATCAGCTCCGTCGTAAGTAAGTGGTTTTAGATTTAGCTGTTCAACATCAGGACCTTGGAACATTCCACAGTCAACAACGAAGTTCCCATTGTCAGTTGTAACTAAATAATTTGAACCTGTAACAGTTCCTGCGGCACCGCAGAATTTAATTTTAATCATAATTTAAGTAAAAAAAGTAATAATCACTGCCGAAGCAGCCTAAAATCTAAGTAATTTTTCTTCAAATACCTCAAGCACAGTGCCCATGGCCCACAGCCCAATACATACAATAATAGCAGAAAAGTGTTAAAATTTCTCGAATGGATTAGCTTTTTCATGCTTAGTAAACGGTTTAGACTAAAAACAAACGACATCAAATTTGTAGCTTTTAAAGGAAAGAAAATATCTAGTGAACTTTTTGATTTGAGAATTTGGAACGACAGTAATCTGCCGAATCCTGTGATGACAATTTCCATCTCCGTAAAAATTTCCAAACGCGCTCATGTTCGTAATCGAATTAAACGTTTGTTTCGTGAAGCGTTTAGAACTCTAATACTTGAAAATAAACTGAAGAATGGAAAGTATTTAGTTGTAGTAAAAAGTGCTAAGTTGGAAGAGATGAAGAGTGGAGAAGTGACGGAACTGGTTTCTGGTTTATTGAAATAGCTCCTAAACGATCTACTTTGCATAACTCCCCTGATTGCTTCGCAATCTTTCCCCTCTTAATTTAAGAGGGGACCACGATTTATCGGGTGGGGAGTTTATAGCTACAGCATTTTCCCCCGTCCCCAGATTGTTATACTTGAGTCACGAAAAAGTAACTTACAGGCACATGTTGACCGGGGTTTGGGAAGAAATCGGCGAGACTTTACAATATAGTCTTCCTCGTTCCGATTTCGCTCCCAAAACTTTGGCTCCACCTTTAGTTATAAAGGTGGTAAAACTAAGAATCAAAGAGGCCATGATTGCGAAGCAATCCGGGGTGTTCTTCACACTTGGGTTGATAACTCCTTCAACTTATCAACCTCTTCCGCTAAGATCTCCATATACAAAGCATACCCAATTGATGCAATATGTCCACTTTGTTGTTCACCCAGAATATTTCCTGCCCCACGGATTTCCAAATCCCTACTTGCAATTCTGAATCCAGCACCTAGATCTTGATTGTCGATCAACGATTCTAGTCTGGAAACGTATGCTTTCTTTTTAGCTTTCAGTTTTGAGCTTTTAGCTTGTTGCTCATCTCTATTCATGTCTTCTTCATCTAATCTATCACCCCACAACGATTGATCATTCTGAGCATTCAAATCTTTTCCTTTGTAAATTAAGTAACAATACCCTTGTTTCGAAGATCTTCCAACTCTCCCTCGAAGCTGATAAAGCTGTGACAATCCGAAGTTTTGAGCCTGATTAATTATGATTGTATTCACATTTGGTAAATCCAATCCGTTTTCTATAATCGTGGTAGCAATTAAAACATCGTGTTTCTTTTCGTAAAATTCAGTCATAATTCTATCTAATTCATTTGGAGCCATTTGACCATGTGCGAAGGTGAACTTCACACCGGGTAATAATGAGTTGAACTTTTGGTACAAAGTTTGAATTGTTTGCACCACATTATGAATAATAAATACTTGTCCACCTCGTTCGATTTCTTTCATGATTGCTTGTGTGATTTTATTGATGCTTTCGTCTTTTACAAGTTCAGTTATAACCGATTTCCTCTCGTATGGTGGTGTCGTCATAATAGAAATATCTTGAATAGAGGAGAGTGCCATTCCCAGTGTTCTCGGAATTGGTGTGGCACTTACTGATAAAACATGAACTCCGTAATTCAACTGCTTGATTTTTTCTTTTTGTTTTACTCCGAATTTTTGTTCTTCGTCGACAACCACAAGTTGCAGATTTTTAAATTTAACATCTGAACTTAAAATTCTGTGAGTTCCAACAACAATATCTAGCTTACCTGCATTCAATTCATCAATCGTCTTATTATTCTGTTGAGGTGTGTTGAACCTAGATAAAAAGCCTATTTTTATTGGAAAGCTTTTAAATCTATCTTTGAAAACTTCGAAATGTTGAGCCGTTAAAACCGTAGTTGGTGCAAGAACGGCTACCTGACCACCACTTTCTACTACTTTGAAACACGCTCGCATCATTACTTCTGTTTTCCCGAAACCAACATCTCCAACAAGCAGCCGATTCATCGGAACGTCCTTTTCTAAGTCTGCAATAATTTCACTTGTCGAACGCAGTTGGTCTTCTGTTTCTGTAAACTTAAATTCACTTACAAACTTATTGAACAAATCGGATTCTTCAGTTGAAATGGGTATAGCTTTAGACAATTCTCTTTTTGCAAAGTGTTCGACCAGTTCTCTCGCAAGTAACCCTGTAGACTTTTTGACTTTTGCTTTTACTTCGCTCCAGTTCCTTCTTCCCATTTTACTTAGTCTTGGCGGATTACCTTCTTGACCAATGAACTTGGTAATCTTTTCGATTTGGCTTATTGGAACGAGCAATTCATCTCCACCATCATATTGCAGGAACAAGTATTCCATTTCTAAATCGCCAACTTTTTCTTGTTTTAAACCATTATATAGTGCTATTCCATAATCTTCGTGAACAACGTAATCTCCAATTTCGATATTGCCTTCAAACTGTCTTAAAAGTTTTTGAATATTTCCATTAAACTTTTTAGTTCTTTCTGGTCTTGTTAGGAAGATTGTCCCGAAAATTTCTCGATCCGTAAAGTACGATATTTTGAACCATTTAGATTCGAATCCAGCTGCCGGTAGTTTATTAGAAACATTTTCAAAGAAACTTTGTATCCAATAATTTCCCGAAGCCATGCTTTTGATTTTTGATTCTTGATTTTTGGTTTTATAGCTCTCTGAATTAATAACTACCTGATAACCACTTTTCTTAAGTCTTTCTACTTCTGAATCGAATAAATCGTTGTTAGAGTAGAATAACTGAGGGAGCACGAAATCCGTATTTAATATTTCAACGTTTGAAAGCCCTGATATTGCTGAGTGAGTGTAAATAACTTTTTTGAGCTGTGAGCTGTGAGTTATGGGCTCCGAGCTTTCAGCTTTTAGCTTCTGGCTTTCAACTTTTTGGATATTGGATATTGGATATTGGATATTAATATTATCTACATCACTTTTATCAGCAAGTGGGGCATATCCTAAAATTAAGGTAGAGATTTCGTTAATCTTCTTTTTGAATATGTAGTCAATCGTATAAGCCTTTTCGATATTATCTCCAAAAAATTCGAGTCTGATTGGGTTTTTGTAACCTACAGGCCACATAGTTAACACATCCCCTTTTAGAGAGTATTCCAATCGCTCAGTAACTTCCTCAACTCTTTTGTATTTATAGTCAGAAATGTACTGTAGCAAATTTGGATATTGGATATTGGGAATTGGAACTTGCTTTGCAGAGTTTATGTAGTTAAATACCTCTTGAGAAAAGTATGGTGATGAAATTATAAGGTCTGAAGAAGCTCCGAAAAATTCGGCTAGGTGGGGTAATG
>CAZYSE010000033.1:0-11190 GCA_964650085.1 uncultured Candidatus Saccharibacteria bacterium
CCTAACAGGGGTTCTTTTCACCGTTCCCTCGCGGTACTATGCACTATCGGTCACAAAAAGTATTTAGTTTTAGCTGATGGTTCAGCTTGTTTCCTACCAGATTCCACCTGATTGGTAGTACTCAGGATCGTAGATCAGCAAGTCTCAAAGATTTTGTATACGCGACTTTAACGCTCTATGGTCCAGCATCCCAGCTGAATTTTACTATCATTGAGTTTTGTAACTTACTCTGTGACTATTTGGAGTCACAACATCTACCTCCTACAACCCCTCAAAGTCATACCGCCAAAACGGCTGGACAATCCTTCACTCAACCATTGCTGATTAAGATCTGAAACCATCCAAGATCTTTGGGTTTGAACTCTTCCCTGTTCGCTCGCCACTACTAAGAGAATTACATATTTGTCTTTTTTCTACCTGCTACTAAGATGTTTCAGTTCGCAGAATTACCATCTACATGACTATGAATTCATCATGTGATATCTCAATAAATTGAGATGGGTTTTCCCATTCGGAGATCCCCGAGTATAACGCTTCGCAGCAGCTCCTCGAGGCATTTCGCAGCTAAGCGCGTCCTTCATCGGCTTTTTGTGCCAAGGCATCCACCATATGCCCTTGTTAGCTTATTTCCGGTTATTCACCTTCTATTCAGTTGTTAAAGATCAATTGATTCACTTAAAGTTTTTACACTTTCAGCTATTAGCTCTCCTTCCAAAGAGCTAATTACTAAAAATATTATGGAGTCTATGGGATTCGAACCCATGACCTCCTCATTGCAAATGAGGCGCTCTACCAACTAAGCTAAGACCCCTACAAAGCTGCGCTTTGAAATATTAAATCTCAAATTTCAAATTTTTGAATTTTTAAGATTTCTGATTTCTTGCGATAGCAAGTAATAGGCGATCCAAGACTCGAACTTGGGACCTCTCCCTTATCAGAGGAGCGCTCTAACCACCTGAGCTAATCGCCTGTTTTAGGTATATATCAGTCAAGTGGCAGCTATAAAGCCACCATCTTCATCTTTAATTTAAAGGTTCTTTTGTATCCGATTCATAAATTGAATCCTCAAAAGTGATAAGGAACATTGTCAAAACATCTTTGGGCAGTCTAAAACTTGGGTTTCGATCATTTTATTGACCGATACTCCTTTTGAAAGGAGTTAATCCAGCCGCAGATTCCCCTACGGCTACCTTGTTACGACTTAAGCCCAGTCGCCACCCTTACTGTCGGCCTACATATAGCAGGACTTCGAGCAAGAGCGACTCCCATGCCCTGACGGGCGGTGTGTACAAGACCCGAGAACGTATTCACCGTGCCACGCTGATGCACGATTACTAGCAATTCCGACTTCATGCAGGCGAGTTGCAGCCTGCAATCTGAACTGAGACTATTTTTGATGGGATTAGCTCCACCTCGCGGTTTGGCAACCCATTGTAATAGCCATTGTAGCGTCTGTGTAGCCCTAGACATAAGGGCCATGAAGACTGGACGTCATCCCCTCCTTCCTCCCCACTGAGATGGGGCAGTCTCTGAAGTAATTTTAACATCAGATAGGGGTTGCGCTCGTTGTGGGACTTAACCCTACATCTCACGACACGAGCTGACGACAGCCATGCAGCACCTCTGTATCACCCTCGAAGGATTCCGACTTTCATCGGCTTAGCAGATACAGTTCAAGCCTAGGTGAGGTTCTTCGCTGATCATCGAATTAAACCAGGCGCTCCACTGCTTGTGCGGGTCCCCGTCAATTCCTTTGAGTTTTAGTCTTGCGACCGTACTCCCCAGGCGCCCTGTTTAACGCGTTAGCTGCGACACCCATCGAATCCAATCCAACCCCGACAAGTCGGGGAATTCAAAGATTTAGACAGACATCTAACAGGGATAGTTTACAGCGTGGACTACACGGGTATCTAATCCGTTTTGCTCCCCACGCTTTCGAGCCTTAGTGTCAGTATAGGTCCAATAGAGTGCCTTCGCCTTTGGTGTTCCTCCTGATATCAACGCATTTAACCGCTCCACCAGGAATTCCCTCTATCTCTACCTAACTCAATTCTAGTAGTTTTCTACGCAGTTCCAACATTGAGTGTTGGGATTTAACATAAAACTTACTAAAACACCTACGCATCTCTTTACGCCCAGTAAATCCGGATAACGCTCGTGCCCCACGTATTACCGATGCTTCTGGCACGTGGTTGGCAGGCACTTATTCATCGGGTACACTCAGAACTTGTTCCCCGATAAAAGAAGTTTACAATCCTAAGATCTTCATCCTTCACGCGATGTCGCAGTGTCAGACTTGCGTCCATTGCACATAATTCCTAGTTGCTGCCTCCCGTAGGAGTCTGGGCCGTATCTCAGTCCCAGTCTGGCTGGCCATCCTCTAAGACCAGCTACCCGTCATAGGCTTGGTGAGCCATTACCTCACCAACTACCTGATAGGATACAGGCTCATCCCGAACCACCGTAGTTTTGCCCTACACTTTTACGTAAGGGTTTATCGGGTTTTACCCCACCTTTCGGTGAGCTATGCCCGAGTTCGGGGAAGATTCCTGTATATTACTCAGCCGTCTGCCACTATTGTTTTATCGTATTGCTACTCAAAAACAACCGTTCGACTTGCATACCTTAGGCACATCGCTAGCGTTAATCCTGAGCCGGGATCAAACTCTCCATAAAATTTAACCCACCGAAGTCCGAAGACGAAGATGGGGTCAATATTTAAGTTTGCTAATTTAATAGCGGAAAAATTTAGAAACAACTAATTGCTTAGTGTTTCTGGAATAGCTTTCTGTCGATTCCAAAACAGAAAGTTTACAAGAGTTTAGATTTGCCCAAAGAAAATTTTGACGTTCCTTATCACTTTTAAAAGTTCAATTGTTATTATGGGATAATCTTTGCACTTCTTAAAGTGACTCTAAGATAAGTGTGATGTGATTGTATCAAATATTGCTAGTTTTGGTCAAGAGAAAAAGTGAAGAAAATTTATAGCACAGGCGGGTAATGAATGTGTTGCAAAAAGGCGAAAAGGGACGAAGGTTTAAAAGCTAAAAACAAGAATTCTGGGCCAAGCGTCTTAAATCACCCTAAAGCCCCTACAGATTTACATTCCCGCAAGTAAAGCAGCCATGAAAAAATTCTCCTCCCGATAAATCGGGTATCCCCTCTTATCCTTCGAGAGTCTCAGGATGACAAGAGGGGAAAGATTGCGTAAGCAATCAGGGGAGTTATAGTCGTGCACTTTGGATTTTAGATATTGGAAATTGGAGCTTAGAGATTATAATTTGGGATTTAGTTTTTGGGTTTTCGAACTTCAAGCTTCTAGCTTCAAACTTCGATTAATATGGAGCATACATATAGTAGTCGCTTGTGAAGGTTTCTTGTCTTGTAACTACACCTTTATCAGTAACTGTTCTATCGAAGCTACCTTTGTAAATTCCTGGTAATCTTTCGTCCCATTTTCTAAAATTGTTCAATACAACTTCTCTATTTTTAGCTTTTGGAGAAGTCATTACTTTTACTCTTAAATATTGCCAACCGTCTGCTTCCCACATTTCAGATTTGAAAATTACTGGGTATGCTAAATCGTTCACAAATTTTAGATCAATTTTAGGATTAGTTAGGTATGTTGCGTCTACAACATTTTGCTCATATGGCCATTCATATTTTGGTAAGCTCCATCCATGAGCGTATCTTTCGGTTATTGGGAATCCAGCTTCAATAGCGGCTCTAAATATAGTAGTCGATGAGCTACAAATTCCCATTTCGATTGCTCTCCCGCTTGGAGTTCTCCAAATATCTTGCAATGATGGAGACAACATATTATAGAATGAATACTCCTGACCTGGATTGAGAAGATAATTATCTATCTCTTGAACTCCAACCTTTCCATTCTCTATATTATAGTTAAGGCGACTTTCACCTCGTGATAATTCGTAAGAGAAATCTTCGACAACTTTACCTTCTAAGATATACCAAGGTGCCGTTGCTTTAAATACCATTTTAACATCCTTATTTACAGGGTCAGCGCTCCACCTTACGATGTTGCTCATACTTGAATCTATATCAAGTGACCTTCCTTCTTTATATGGTGCAAATAATCTGATCTTTCCTCCGACTTCTTCGTACTGGCCTTCATTTAGCGCAACTTCAGTTTTCTGTTTTAGTGCAGTTAAGAACTTTTTCAGATTATCTTTATTATATATTCCCCAAGACAAATCGCCTTCTTCACTTAAATACATTCCCATAAAACTCAGCACTTCTTCATTTTTGATTTCGCCGAATCTTTGGAACTTTGCAGTGATTGCATTTGAATCGTATTTATATCGATTACAAATTAAGAACACATCTTGTGCAGTACCTTCAGACAGAATTTCGGATTTTTCAATCTTCACCTCTTTATCTTGAACAATGTTGTCAGAGATCTCTTTGCTCACCTTTTGAATATCTACAAGTTTTGCAGAAAGACCATCTTTTGAGCATCCAACTACTCTACCGTCGTCTTCTAAGAATTTAAATTCTCCATCATTAAATAGCTTGAACTCGCTGATAATTTTATTTACATTGAATTTATATTCGTATGAGAATTCTAAACGGTTTGTTACACTCACAATCTCCTCCATTACTTTTACAAAATTTGAATCTCTTCCAACGTTTTGTATGTCTTCCAAGTACAGTTCAGGAGAAAGATCTTTTGTACTATATTCTTTTGTTTCCTTTCCTATTGTTAGTTTTATCGTTGATGGAAGATTACTCAGTGCCTCTGTTTCGTATTGAACCCTAACATCCCCCACATCCATTAATCCAATGTTAGCGTCTTCGAGATAAATGTTTGGAAGAATTCTATCTTTGTCTATTATATTGACGAAGATACCTACGAGAACTAGGGTTGAAATTGCGGCAAGAGTAAGTGAGGCGACAAGTGTGCCCAAAGTTACAGATACAGAAATGAGTATCTTCTTTGACATGTAAAAATAGTTAATTAGTGCAACTACATAATGCAGGAAAAAAGGAAGGTTTGCAAGAGGATGTGAGTCATGGGCTTTGGGTCGTGAGCTTTGGGTTATAGGTTATAGGTTTTAGGTCTTAAATTTTACCTTCATCTCTAAGTAGTAACTTTTTCTTTTTACCAAATTGTAAATCGTCACTAAGTGTCCCGTTGTGGGCAATTACTGCGGGATCCAAATCAAGAGAACGTTGTGAGTATTTTTTGAATCTTAGATCTTAGAACTTCGATCTTTTTAAAGGAAGGTTGAATAATTTAAACACATTAGGAAAGGGCAGCGAAGATTCTGAACACTTATAGTATTTCGTAGTATGAGTTCTTTGTTTTACCTACTTGTTTAACTACTCCAAGTTTTTCTAATTTATCCATGTCTCTTCGAAGAGTTCGTTCACTTACTCCAGCGAAATGTTTTCTAATTTCTGGTATTGCAATCTCGGTCTTATCCGAAATAAGTCTTTGAATTTTATCTATTCTGTTTACTCCGGTAGACAAATTGCTTGTTACCTTTGCTGGAGCAGAAGCTTTTGGAGCTACTTTTTTAACAATTTCTCTTACAGTCTCTCTAGCTTTTTGAAAGTTTTTATCTTTTAAGACTTCTTGTTCGAATTCTTTTACTTCTTCCATTAGATCATCTCTATTTTGTTCTAGTGTTCTTGAGACTTTAGTATATAGAGAGTTAGCTTTTTTGCTAATGTTTTGAAGATCTTTATTTATGTTTTTGTTGTTCTTGAGGTATAGGTAAGCAGATAAACCAAAACCTAATATTGCCAACCACTTATATATGAATTTCATACTTATTCGCTAACTTCGTATTTATTTAAGCTACCCCAGCGATCTCCTGTATTCACTTCTACTTTGAATTCAACACCTAAATCGTATACTTCTTTCATAACATGATATAACTTTCGGACAAAGAGTTCAATATTGTCCGAACTATTTTTACATTCAAAAAGATATTCGTCGTGGATCTGGGCAACTAGCTTGTTTTCCGAATTAGTAGAATCGTCCATTTTGGTCAAGACTAGCTTCATAATATCTGCTGCACTTCCCTGAATTATAAAATTGAAGAGTTCTCGTTCGGCTGCAGACCTAATGTTCCTATTATTTGATCTAATCATTTCGTTATATCTTCTTCTTCCTAAAACTGTTTCTGTGTAACCAGTATTTTTTGCATCATTTAGGACTTTGTCCATAAAGATTTTTATTTTCGGATACGTATCGTAGAATTTGCTAATAAATTGACTAGCTACATCCCTTGGAATCTTCAATCTGTCCGAAAGTCCGAATGCTGATATACCATATATTATGCTGAAATTGACCGTTTTACCAACATCTCTTTGTTGTTTAGTTACGTCTTTTTCTTCGACATTAAACAGCTGAGAAGCAGTCAAAATATGGACATCTTTATTGGTATTATAGTACTCCAACATTGTCTCTTCTTCAGCTAAGGCTGCCAAAATTCTCAACTCTTGCTGAGAATAATCGAAAGAAATTAGAACAGTTTCGTCTGTAGATCTGAAAGCATTTCGAATATTAACTCCGTAGAATTCTCCCTTAGGAATGTTTTGTAGGTTAGGATTTGTAGAGGAAAATCTTCCACTAACCGCACCTATTTGGTTGAAAGTGCCGTGAATTCTTCCATCTACAGGACTAATATAGTCTGGTAATGGTAATAAATAAGTACTTATCATTTTATCTAGTTCGCGATATTCGAGGATCAGTCCAATAATAGGGTCTTGATCATACAAGTCCATTAACGTTCTTTCATCTGTACTAAATGCTCCTGTTTTTGTCTTCCTTGCCCCTGAAAGCTTTCTCTCTACGAATAGTAATTCACCGACCTGCTTTGGAGAATTCACGTTAATCTCATGACCCGCCTGCGAAAAAATTCTCTGTTGAACGTTTAATCTATCCTTTTGTAGAGCTTCTAAACCTTTGACAAGATCATCCCTATCTACAAAAATGCCGTTTTCTTCCATCTTTATTACTACTGGCAAAATCTCATTTTCGAGCGCAATTACCTTGCTGTCTTTATACTCAGACAGTAATACCTGGTAGGCTTTTTTCATTTCGGCGATGATTTTACTTGGATTTTCTGTAGGCTCTGCTCCAAAAAATCTTAGGACACTATTAATTGTAGGAGTTACTTTGCCACCTCCGATCACAACTCCAGAAATCATTAAATCCATATGTGAAGAAGCTTCTTTCAGAATGTCCTTCATTTCCTTAATATTGAAGGCTATTAACTTCTTACCTTTTAATGCTTCCTTAGTTTCGGATTTACTTGCTCCATAAAGAGTCTCCGTATCTCCAGACAAGATGAATTCATTCTCTTCTTTTCTGAAGACAAAGATCTCGCTGGATGAGGCTAGTTCAGATAGGTTTGTAGATAACGTTGAAGGGTCAAAAGACATTTCAATTGCCTCTGGTTCTGAGAATAGGTCCACTGCTCCATGCTCGCCAAATGCCTTAGCCACCTTATCTAATTTGACTATTAAACTCTTGAACTCCAACTCTGCAAAAATATCTTTTGCTTTGCTCAAATTAACCCCAACAAACTTTGCCTTGGTAACATCGAATACAATTGGGATAGCGGTATTTATAGTAGCTAGGTGTTTCGACATCTGGGCAATCTCGAGATTCTCAATCATTTTTTCTTTATATCGCTTATCTACTTCTTCTATTCTTTTATATATTTCTTCCAGTGTTCCAAACTTAGCGATTAGATCTACTGCACCCTTTGGACCAATTCCTCTTACTCCAGGAATGTTGTCTGACGCATCTCCAGCAATTGATTTGTAGTCTGGAACTTGCTCTGGATAAATTCCAAGTTTCTCTTTGACTTCTTCCCGTTCAAATATTTTTGATTCTGAAAACTTACGAGATGCTAAGTATATCTTCGTTTTTCCATCTATGAGCTGAAACAGGTCTTGATCTCCAGTTACCACGATAATATCTGACCACTCTGCGGACAACGTTTTAGTAACAGTTCCAATAATGTCATCGGCCTCTATCCCATCAGATCGGAGCATTGTGATGTTCATAGCATCTAACAGTTCTGCTATGCGCGGAATTTGGACAACCATTAGGTTGTCTGCCTCGTCTCTATTCGATTTATAGAACGAATAGTCGGTTTGTCTTGAGGTTGCTCCTGCAGAATCCATAACTGCAAGCACATGAGTTGGGTTGAACTTTAAAATTACGTCTAACAATAATGAAGAAAACCCAAAAACTGCGTTAACTGGCTCTCCTTTTGTGTTAGTCAAGGATGCAGGAAAAGCATAGTAGGCTCTATAGATTAACGCAAAACAGTCAATGATTAGGAGTCGATTATTCACGGTGAAAATTTAACTAAGTAAGTTTAACATGGGAAAGAAACGTTGTAAGTTATAGGTCATAAGTTTTAGGCTTGAGCTTAAGTTAGGGGTCGCGTGTGCCTTGGGGCTAAGGGCTTTGAGCTATGGGATTAGATATTGGGATTTGGGATTTGGAATTTCGTCTTTGATATTGGATATTGGGTTTTTGGATTTTCGTGTTCGTCTTATAGTCTTTTTCTTCACCTCTCTCTTGTAGAATGAAATTTTGGGTAATATAATCGGGCAATTAACGAAAGATTATGGCAGATGCAGCTAATTTCTTTGAAAAGGTTTCACCTTTGCAACAGCGCAACTTCGCTGACGCCATCGCCCCTGATTTATACGAAGCTACCTATCGCGCATATACCCAAAGACAAACTCCAGATACAGAAAACTTGAAAGCTAGTTATTCTTTATTTAAAAGAGAAGTTGAACTTGGAGTAAATCGTCACTTTTTTGGCATGGGCGAAGACGGAAATTATATTGCTATGTATATTAAATATTTAGCACAAGAAATTAGAAGCAAGCCACAACATAAGGAACTGCTAGCGATAATTCAAAATAATAAACAAGGTTTTATTGAATATTTAATTCAAGCAGGAAAACGAATCCTTGCAAGGAATGTTGATTGATGCTAAAAAATTCCACGACGATTCGCAACCGGCAATGGTAAAGCTTTGGAGCTTTTTTTATGATGAAACTAAAGAATTTGATTTAGAAAGACGTGCTAGTTTTAATGCGCATATACTTCAATTAGCCGCATCTTCCTTTGCAGAGCTGTGTTATGGATCCCGAAGCTATGCTTCAGTAAAAGTAGCAGCATTAAAGCAGCGTGCTGAAGTAGCGTTAAACGAGTTTTCCGCATCATATTTTGCTTCCCAAATGTCTGTTCCAAAGAGAGAACTTACAGCAATGAATGAAAGTACTGGTTTGTTTGAATCCCCAGAATCTTTAGAAGAATTTGAATTTGAAGTAGCTCCGATTCTAGCAAGATATATTGCTCATTATCGATATACTTCGTTGGATCATGCCTATGCAGTGGAGTCGTTAGCAGAAGACCTTGTCGAAGAATTCAAAGCTCTTGAACAACAAGGATATTTCACAGTTCACTTTATCGAAGGAAGATTCGGAAAGTTATTCTCTTTAATTTTGCGTTACCATAATTCGGATCGATTAATAAATACAGCTGCAAATTCCGTGAAACTCTTCGCTGTAGTAAAGAATGCACTGCATAGAATTCCTGATCATACGAAACCAGAAGAGAGATCCAGTGAACTAATCGTTGATGTATTCCACAATGAAAACAGTCCTTTCCTAGCCGATGCTTACTCATTGATGGACTCTTTTAGTCAAATCCACATGTCGTATTACCAAGCTTATTTAGCAATCCAAGCTTACTATGCACCAAAATCAGAACAGGACTTTGTATCGAAAGGAAAGGAATTTGTCGGAGATTTTGTTTTATTTATGAGAGGAAGTGATAACTTAAGATTTCCGCCTTACTTTCAGAGATTAAGGTCTGTAATTAATGGGGTGACTGCTTCAAGAAGTCCAGAGTTAATAGCAGCTGTCGAATACGCACTTGCTAATGTAATGCTTAGGGATTATTGCGAAATCGCTTGTGACGATATTCTGCATGTACATAAAGAAGACGGCGACGAAATGTATAGAGCTTTTAGGCAAGAGATAATTTCAGGTAAGTCTTCCACAGAGGCAAAAGAAGAACCAAGTAATGAATTATCTGAACTACTTGGATTGGATGACCAAGTAGTAGCACAAAGAGTTAGAGTTGCTCTTAGTTCTAATAACATTGGATTACCAATTAGCACTATGTGCGAAATATCTGCTCAAACCGATTTCTTACCTTCCGATATTTCAGATATTGAGGTGAAGGCAACGCTTTTTCTCAGCGACCTGCTTGAAGCTATCAATGGGAGAAAGGCACAGTCCGTTCACATTAATACATTCGTAAACGTTATAAAGCTCAAGGCTAGAGACGCCTTGAATCATCCCGCAGTTGTAGGTTATATGGAAACAAAAGTAGCTGAGCCATCAATTAAAAAGAGAATTTTATCTCTGTCTCTAGAGCTATTTGTGGAAGCTTCTCTGAGAAGTCATTATACAGATCGTGAGCAAATACGAGAAGCTACGCGGACAACTACCGAAAGAATTATCCAACTGATTGTTAAACCTAGCAAAGACGAAATTGGTAGCGTTTCAGTTGAAGATTCACCTATAGATCTCGAAAATCTAAAACACTCTTTACTACAACGGCTATATGTAAGTCGACGAGAAGGTTTCTTTGATTCCACAGACGAATTCTTAAGATTAGTGATTGCTGAAGCAAAAGGCAACCCTGACAAAATTGGCGAATATGTAGACAGAACAATAAAAGACCATTATGATCCGAGAAGGCTACCACTCAAAATGAATTGGCACAACTTTCTCCATAATTCTGGTGCATTGCAGAATTCAGAGTCTACACAGATTCTTACACTGTATCTCATGGCAAGAGCAGAAGAATTACTTGCAGTGTCAGAAGCGGTAGATAAAAAAGCCTTACTGCGTGAATGGCTAGCGGCTTCTGAAAGCTCTATAGCTATAGGATACGCTTATTTACATCAATATCCAGCCTTGGTTCGCAGCATAAGCAATGCTCTAGATACATCAGGAATGAAATGGGAAAGTGAAGAAGAATTTTTAGATGTTGCGACAGATTACATATTAAAATTTGGTCAGTTGCTTATAACAAACACTACGAGTTCGACTGATCCAGTTTTACAGAAAGCTCTGGATAATATCCGAGAATGTATTAATAATTACCCTCAATAT
>CAZYSE010000033.1:11200-12902 GCA_964650085.1 uncultured Candidatus Saccharibacteria bacterium
ATTTTGCCATAGAAGCTGGTGCAATTAATTTACTAATCACTTTTCTAGCCAGCCGATACACAGACTCCGAGCCAAAAGCAAAATCTATCAATTCTAGACACATTCTAAAACAACATCTGATAGGTTTTGCGTACGAAGCTTAATATTTGATTTTATACAGTTGTTCTTGCAAAAGAAATCCCGCCAGTTGGCGGGATTCAAACTTTTGATTTAAAGTTTAGAACAATTTGTCGAAATCCTCCTTTCCAAGAACTTCCTTATCCAGCAACTCTTTTGCAACCAAGTCCAACTTATCTCTGTTCTCTGTAAGTACTTTCTTTACTCTTTCGTAAGCTGCACCTACAATCGCCTTTACTTCAGAGTCGATATCCTCAGCAGTCTTCTCAGAATACTCTTTTGAACTATTGTACGCGTAACCTAGATATTCGTTTTCTTCAAAGTCACCATATTGAACAAGTCCCAATTTCTCACTCATACCAAACTTCTGAACCATTCGTCTTGCCATGCTTGTTGCTTTTTCGATGTCGTTAGATGCTCCTGTAGAGATATCATCTAATGCAATCTCCTCTGCTGCTCTACCTCCCAAACCAACTGCGATTTCTGCAAGCAATCTTCGCTTAGACATAATGTATTCATCTGTTTCTGGTAAGAACATTGTTACTCCTCCAGACGAACCTCTTGAAATGATTGAAATTCTATCTACCGGTGTAGATTCTGGTATTAATTTGGCCGCTACAGCGTGTCCAGCCTCGTGGTAAGCTACCAACTTAAGTTCGTTCTCCGTTCTCTTTCTAGACTTCTTAGCAGGCCCTAATACAACTTTAGAAATAGCCTCGTCGATATCATTTTCTGAAATTTGAGTCTTCTCTTCTCTTGCAGCAATAATCGCAGCTTCATTCAAAATGTTTTCTAGGTCTGCTCCTGTAAATCCTACAGTTCTTTTTGCTACTCTTCCTAAGTCAACTGTTGACTCGAATGGCTTATTCTTTCCGTGAACTTCTAAGATCTGCTTTCTACCTTCCATATCTGGAAGTTCAATTCTGATTTGTCTGTCGAATCTTCCAGGTCTTAAGATAGCTGGGTCTAGAACGTCAGGTCTGTTTGTTGCAGCAATTACAATTACATTTACATTCTTTTCAAATCCGTCCATTTCAACAAGAATCTGGTTTAATGTTTGCTCAGTTGTTCCTGATTGAATCTTTGTTCCTCTTTTTCTTGCAACTGCATCAATTTCATCGATAAAGATTAAGGCAGGTGCTGCTTTTTTAGCTTTTGTAAACAAGTCTCTAACTCTAGAAGCTCCCGCTCCAACTAACATTTCTTCAAATTCTGAACCTGAAGTATGGAAGAATGGAACTGCAGCTTCACCAGCGATAGCTCTTGCTAACAATGTTTTTCCGGTTCCTGGTGCTCCAACCATAAGTATTCCCTTAGGAATTCTTGCGCCAAGCTTTCTAAATTTAGCAGGATGTTTTAAGAAGTCTACGATTTCATTTAATTCGTCTCTAGCTTCGTCGATTCCTGCAACATCTTTGAATGTTGTGTCGATCTTAGAACCAAAGAATAATTTTGCTTTACTCTGTCCAAATTGAGCAATTCCCATTCCTCCTCCGCCTTGAACGCCTCTAAATAATACAAATGCGATTACTACAAATCCAACTAGTGTTAACAAAGTTAAGATCTGATCTAATGTGATTCCACC
>CAZYSE010000034.1:0-12786 GCA_964650085.1 uncultured Candidatus Saccharibacteria bacterium
CTTTGATGGCCTTAAAGCAAATGCAGATGGACTATTGCAACTTCTCGACTCTTTTCCTAAAGAAGTACTACAAATTTATGGGAAAGACCCATCTAGCATAACAACACTTTATGGTTTCTTTGGAAACGCAATTACCCTTTACCTATTTCTTGCATCTTGCATTTTTGTGATAACACTAACAATAAATTCTCTTGTGGGTGAAATTAACAACAAGAGCATACCATTTGTCCTAGCAAAACCGATTAGCAGAAATACAATTTATTGGGGTAAAACATTAGCAATTGTAACTAACGCGTTCATCACAAACATTGTTCTAACGTTAATCTCGATTGTTCTTGTAAATGTACTTACCAACGAGACTGATATAGATTACGCCTTCTTTGCATTAATTTACTTTGGAATATTTACTATGCAGCTGTTCTTTATAGGAGTAGCTCAAGTATTTAGTTTAAAGTTTAGTTCAAGAGCAACAGCCTTGGTATCCTTCTCTGTAGTTCTATCTTACATGGTTCATCTAGTTTCTGGCTTTGCATTAGGAGCAGATTTCCTTAAATATTTAAGCCCAAATTATTACGTAAACTTCGACGAAATAGCTACTACAAGAAATTTCAACCCTTCTGCTTTGATAGTACTATTCTTGGGAATTGCTTTGGTTTGGCTCGGTTCGATTATCTTCAAAAGAAAAGATATTGAAATTTAAACTCTCCAAAAGATACGCAATATTTACGAATATTGATAAGTAAAACCCATAAATACTTTCAGCGGATAAAGTAATTGGAGCAAGCAAAACACGCAGTAGAGAAGGTAAGTAAAGGAAATAAGCAAACCTAATCGCATTAATTGGCGAATTAATTCTGTGCCAAACTAACCTTGATACACTATAGTTTCCGAAGATTTCCTTAGTAATTTGAACATAAAAGGCAGTTCCATTTTTAGATCCACCTTTCTTCTCAAATTGAAGTGCCGATTCGGCACCAAAAGCAAAAACGTACTTCGACCTCCAATTATTCGAAATGTATTGGTCGTTTATAGAAGATTCGAGCGCGTAGCCTTTTGCCTTGTCCCAATCGATTTGTCTCAGCTCCTTTGTAAAAAAACTTCTTTGACCAGACCACAAACGAGTCATTCCAGTAATTGAAAGTACAAATTTCCTGATAAAAGACGTATCTAAAACTACCATTCTAGTTTGATTATCCAGATTGTCGATTAGCACATCGAAACACTTATTGTTTATTCGGAAGATATCCGCATCAGACATAATTACAATTTCCCCTGTAACCAAATCTAATCCATCTTTTATTGCTGCTCCCTTTCCTTCATTCTTCTTTTTATTTAAGAATTTGAACTTACCTTGTCCGAATTCCTTTATAAATAGCTCAACAACTTCTGCCGTGTCATCTGTAGAGCCGTCGTTGACTACAACCACTTCGTCGATTCTTGAGTAGGAGTTTAAAAAATGAAGAATGTATTCAATTCTAGCTGATTCATTATGAGCAGGAACAATACAACTTATTTTATGATTTTGTTTAAACATATTCTCGCATTATATTACGAAACAGATTGAAAGTATTTCGCAATTAACTGAAAACCCTTTTCAACTCTAAAAGTAACTTTATCCTCTTGATGATTCCAAAAACGAAACTCGTCAGGGAATTCACCTGCAACTTTCATATGTTGCATACAAAATTCCACAGGATAGGCAAAAACAACATGCATAAAAATTGCTAGCAATCTTTTAAGATTTTCCATTAATTCAGGATGTTGGGCTAATAGACCCGTAAACATATCATACAGTTCTTGAATCTCTGTAGTTTCAAGCATTTGTTTGAATCTCTGTTCATTTCTATTAAGAGTTTGAGTATCCTCTAATTTATCGCATATACTTGGATGAAACCATGGATCCTCTTCGGTTCTACCTTCTAATTTCTCCATTTGTAAGTTCTTAGTTATTTTAAGCAAATCTCCCATTTCCATGCCAAGGTCGATCAATTGTTTTATAAAATCATCTGTTAATGCTCTCATTAGATCCGTAGCTACATGAGAATATAGATACTTGATATTTACACCCTCTTGTTCAACATACTTAGCACCGGGGTACTTCCTTTTTTTTCCGAATTTATCAAATATAAAAACTATGTTGTAGCTTCGTACATCCAAGCATCGTACTTTGGGAGTAATAAAGTAGTCATCTAGATATCTGTCAGCCAGATCAAGCGAGTGCATTAATCCCACTTCAAGAGGAATAATTAGGTACTCAACAAAGTTATAATTATTATCCGGCGCACCTAGAGCTCCTAACAGTGAATGAGCAAATTCATGCACTCGTGGTATTACTTCTAGAATGTTGTCCTCACTATTAATAGGCTTTCCTGCAGTAGCAAAGTCAGTAAAATTCCTGGCGTACTGTTGGTTGGTTGTTTTAATAAATTCTTCTACATTCATGGAATTATTATATCACGGCAATATACGTTTCAACATTATTCAAAAAATAGTGTTGACTTATATTTCTATTTTATCTAAACTTTATTAACAAGGTTTTTTGAAATTTCTGTGGGGATTTTTTGCTTACGCTACCCTGCCTTCAAAAAGTTTAAAAATAGTTGCAATGAGGAGTTCCAACTCTTTAGTCAAACAAATAAATAGTCATGTCAAGATTTTGATTGTATTTGTAGCATTAGTCGCTACTGTCTTCACACTTACTCTAGGCGTCGATAATAAAAGCAACGTTAAAGCAGCAGGTACTTACACGGTCTGTCCATTAGGTTGCGATTTTGTAACTTTAGGTGACGCTATACTTTCCCCTCTAACAAACAATGGTGTGATTCAACTAGTAGCTGCTTATGTTTTCGACCCAATCTTAGAACCGCTTGTAATGTTTACGGCTGATGATACTGTAATAGAATGCTTCGCAGGTTCAGACACTTTTGGTGATGCAGCAGAAGCTTCCAGGATGATTTGGCAAGGTAGCTTAAATACCATTCAAGATTGTAATTTTGAAAATGTGAACTTTGACGCATCAGGAAAAAACGATGTACAGTTCCTTAGAAATACTTTTTCGCCATTAGCAGCTTCTCAACTTACATTTACAGGCTCAACAGATTTTGTTGTTAGCGACAACATCGGCATCCAAAAAGTTCAGATTCAAAACGCAGACGATGGACTAATCTCCGGGAATACATTTGAATGTAGATTTGGAAATAACTGCTTAACGTTGTCAACTGCAGGCGGTGGACCCTTCGATTTTTTTGATCCTGCCGATGTTCCAACCAATATTGATATTTTGAATAATGTAATTAGTAATTACAACATCACAACCGGCGGAGACTTTATTCAGTTCTACGCTGGTCTAGACATAGACTTCATTGGTAACACAGTTAATTCTGGTGTTGTAATTGATGATAACTACCTAACTATGATGACACTAGAGCAAGGTGAGTTTTACTTGTCATCAAACTATATTGTTGCACCAGACAGAGCCCCTCCAGCAACTAATTCGACTTGGGCAATAAACCTTCGATTCAATGATGAAGATTTGTATGCTGAGATTGAAAATAACACACTAGTTTTAAATAACGGATCGTCAACTTGCGTTGGTCTTTTTGAAGGAGGAGCAACAGTATTGGCCAACCTATTTCTAGATCTTAACTACAATCTCTGCTCAAATAGTGGCTCCCCTGGTGCTACAGGACTTACACTACAATACAGCCCAGCATTTACAAATATTGTATTCACAGATAGTTACAACGGCTTATCGAATATAGATAACGTTGTTCAAGATCCAAATACACTAATAACTGGACTTGATTCAACAACAACATTTGATAACGTAGTTTACAGAACAGAAAATGTTTCTACGACGGACGATTATCACCCAGCTCCAATGAGTAGATACTTAGATGTAAATGGAATTTTGGATATCGGTGCCTACAGCGATGTAAGAACTTCATCTTATACAATAGACGATAACTGCGTTGTGGATTATGTGTCGTGTCATTCACAATTTAGTACAACCCTGGAAGATGTATTATCTTCTAATGACGACGTTACTATCAGAAACGGAACTTATTCACCTATTATTATAGATAGAGTTTTAACTAATGTTCAAATTACCGGTGAAGGTGCTAGTACAATATTCCCATCAAGTGGAGGAGAGCACGCTATTTCGTTCGAAGATGTTTCTGATTCGACTATATCAAACTTAAGTGTGCACGATTCAGAAGTCACGATACTTTACACTTTCGAAACTACAAAGCCTATTTTTGAATACAGTTCAAACATCTACGACGATTCTTTAGACGTTGGCTTGCCCGCACTTTCTGCACTTCTTATACTTGATTCTACTTGCAACGTTGCTCCAATTGATATGGATGGAATTGATATAACTGGACTTCCAGGTGTCGGATTAAATAATATTAACCTTGGGTTAGTAGATTTGTTTGGGTTTAAACTTACAATTCTAGCTCCAAATAATTTTGTAACGGATGGAGTACAGTTAGCAGATTACCTATTAAATCAATGTGGAGTTCCAGCTACTGTAGATTACTTCTTGCCAGATTTGTTTACAGTTTCATCGAATATTTATACTTACAACACAGCTGATGTCGCTTCTGCCGGAATAACTGTTGCCCCTGGAATTACAGACCCACCGCAGATAGATACAACTAGTACACAATTTGGATTTAGCGGAATTGCTTTGATAAATTCGTCAAACAATACCCTTGAGGACATTACATTTACAAATAACGATGTTGGAGTAAATATCGATCCAACTTCTACTGGAAATAACTTTATAACTTCTAATCTAACTTCCAATGTTAATGCAGTATATTCAACATCAACAGGAACCAATAGCTTAACTGATAGTACCTTTGGAGTTAGTACGTTGAGACAAATTGGAGCAGGAACAATAGAAATTTATTATTCTTTCGATGAGAGCATTTTAAGAAGTTCAGATTCTCAACCAATAGTTGGCGCAACTGTAGAAGTAAGAAATGCACTGAATGCTGTTGTTTGCAGTGCAACTTCTGGAGTCGGTGGTCTTACAGCGATTTGTGGTCCGATTTTGACTGCGATAATTCCTAATGGTGGTCCTTACGCACATACAACAGGCGGACTAAATCCATTTACATTTAGTGTAAGTGCTACTGGGTACGACACACTCACTCAACAAGGAACAATACAGACGCCATTTAATACATTTGTTTTATCTTTAGCACAAACACCTGTAGTCGTACCTACAGTCCCAACAACGACAACACCGACTCCTGCTGCTACACCAACAAGCTTCCCAGTTTCGGGACCTGTTCAAACTACAACAACTCCGAGACCTACAACTACAAATGTGGGAAATGATAACGAAGAAAACATTGCAGATTCAGAAATTCCTAACCCAACATTCGGGAGAACTGACAACAACTGGCTAATTTTAGTTGTTTGTATAACATTACCTTTGATCGGCTTATTTATTTTATATAGAAGAAGAGAACACGACGAAAAAGAACAAAGGTTTTAGATATCGGCTATTAGGATTTAATAAATTCTACAATTGGCTGAATAGACTTCTTATCCATCTTATCAATGTCCGAATGTCCACCTTTAATCATCCTTACCATAAGCTTTTCGAAGTAATTTAGTTTTGCTTTTTCAATTTTACCTTGAAGCTTTACGTGTCCAGCTAAGCCATTTCGAATATGGTCTGGAATTAATTCATATGCTTTCTTAGCATCTGGTTTACTCCAGTCAACTAATCCTACGGAAAATAAGTACACTGGTTTCTGAGACAATATACTCCAGTTCTTCTCTAAGTATCGTGCTGCCTGAATCTGGCCTAAATATGTCCTGCTACCTATAACAATCTTTTCAAACTTGCTTAAATTCGATAGATCGAAAGTTTCCATATCGTGTACTTCGCAGTTACCTGCAGACTCGGATATCCAATCAGCATAGAGTTTAGTACTGCCCCACTTAGATTTGAAAAGGATTAAGGTTAACATATGTGTGTTTGTAATATGTATACCAAACTATAACTCTGAAACTGTAGAAAAACAATAAGCTTCCTTTACCCAAAATCGCAGGAATAGTTATCTGATGGGACTAGTAGTATACTAACGATATTACTTTTTATCATATTCTCTATGGATAGCGAGACAGTAGAAAAAGTAACAGTTACTCAAACCCCGACTGCCACCGTGCAGACACAAACTGTAAAAACCAGGGGCACTGTATCTGATTTTTTTGTTTCTAAAACAAATCAGGTAATCTTTACCTTTGTAGGAATCATTGCATTGCTGCTATTGCTTAGAATTGTTTTTCTGCTTCTTGGTGCTAATCAGGTTGGAATAGTTGACTTTATCCTTTCAATTACACAAATCTTTGTGGCTCCATTCATAGGAATTTTCCCATCACCTAGTTCTGGTGCTTCCTACTTTGAAGTAGCATCCGTTGTTGCGATTGTAATATATGCAATCTTTGGAACAATTCTTGGAGTAATAATTGATCTATTTTCTACTAAAGCTGAGTAGAGTATATAAATGATATGTCGGAGGTTCGTAGCCTCCGATTTTTATTTCTTCTTTCTGATAAAATTAGCCTAGTTAACAACTTAAAATGGAAATTACTAAAACAAACCCAGACGACTACATTGAATCTCTCGATCCATCTGTGAAAGAAGACATACGCACGCTCGATAAGATGATCTCAAAAATCGCAAAGAACAAAGAGAGCGTTATGTGGGAAGGTAAGTTTTGGGGTGGAAGTGAACAAAGAATAATTGGATACGGATCTTACAAATATGTTGGTAGTAATAAAAAAGAAGGTGTTTGGTTTATAGTAGGTCTCGCAATGCAGAAAAACTACATCACCGTTTTCGCAAATGGAGTTGTCGAACGAACTTACATAGCAGAACTTCATAAAGATAGATTAGGAAAAGCAAAAGTAGGAAAAAGTTCAATTAGTTTCAAAACTATAAAAGATATTAATTTGGAAGTACTCGAAGAAGTTATCCAGCTAGCATTTAAAAACTCATAGTCATGAAGCGATTTGCTAAAGTTATCGGTTTGATTGCAATCGGTGTTGGAGCTTACTTTGTGTTTCAGCTTATCTTCTTAGCTCTCCCAAAAGAATTTTCTGACGAAGAGGTAGCGGATAAAATAGAAAAATATACTTATCCAGAAAGCTTTGCTGTTAGCGAAGATGACAACGAAGAGAATACAGAAACTCTATTCTTCGAAGGTTATAACCGATTAATTATCCCAAATATTGGTGCGGACATTGGGATAATGCAAGGTAACGAAAGCGTTTTAGAACAAGGAATCTGGCATAGATACCCGGAACGTGGAAACCCTGTAATAGGTGGAAACTTTATTCTTTCTGGACATAGACTAAACATTGGAGCAACTCCAGAAGGAACAGCACGATCTTCACCTTTGTATAACATTCATAATGTGTCTATCGGCCAAGAACTAATAGTAACTTGGGAAGGCAAAAGCTACACTTATGAAGTTTTTGAAATTAAAACTGTTTCTCCTAACGAAATTTCTATAGAAAATCAAAGTGCCGATCCAATACTAACTCTTTATACGTGCACTCAAAGTGGTGCAGCTGATGGTCGTGAAGTATTCTTGGCAAGATTGAAGTAATTCATTGTAAAACAATCTGAAAATATATAATATGTAGTAAGAATAAATTAACCTATGATTACAGCACTTAAATACCTTGTTCTATCTCTAATGACCCTACTTTTAGGGTTTCCTCTTTCTTTTATCAACGCCCAAAGAACCGAATTTAATTATCAGAGCACATTTCAAATAGGCGGAACTAATGGAGATTTTGCGTACGATGTTGCTACCGATAGTTTAAATGATGTGTACACTTTAGGAACATTTACAGCCACAGTAGATTTTGACCCTAGTATTGGAATAGATAGTATTGTAAGTAATGGCGGAGTAAACAACGACATCTTTTTAACCAAGTACGATGCATCTGGAAACTATATTCGAACAATAACTTTTGGTAATGGATCTAATGAATTTGCTCGTTCTCTTTCGATAGATTCAAACGACAATGTATACATAACAGGAATTTTTGCTGCTATTGTAGACTTTGATCCTACCTTAGCTGATAATTCAATTTCTACAAACGGAAGTTTTGATGTTTTTGTTTCAAAGTTCGATTCAGCTGGAAACTACTTGTGGACTCAAACATTTGGTGGAGCAGGTTATGATAATGTTTTTGATTCGGGCATTGATTCTGCCGATAATATTTATTTAACAGGAGTTTTCGTAAACACAGTAGATTTCGACACTACTGGGCTAGTAGATAATCGAATCTCCGTCGGAGGCGATGACGTGTATACCATAGCTTTCGATCCAGCAGGCACATATTTATGGGCAAATACCTTTGGTAGCGCTAGTTCTGAACAAGTATGGGGAATTACAGTTGATAGCTTAGCAAATGTCTATATCGCTGGTTCATTCTCTACTACTGTAGACTTTGACCCTTCTGTAGGTGTAGATAGTTTAATCAGCAATGGAAGCGAAGACGGCTTTATGAGCAAATATACTAGCGGAGGTGCTTATGATTTTACTTATACTTTCGGCGGGATAGCCTACGACTATATTCAAACAATTTACGCAGACCCAAGCGACAACATTTATATTGCTGGTATTTTTGAAGATACAGTTGATTTCGATCCAACTATAGGAATTGATAATAGAGTTAATCCCGACACTGCGGATTCATTTACAACAAGAATAAATGCTGATGGGAGTTATTTATGGACAAACGTTATTGAAGGCAATGCTACTCAACAGCCGTATGGAATTGCGGTCGATAGCTTAAGCAACATTTATGTTACTGGAATCTTTACAGATACGATGGACTTTGATCCCGCGGGAACTACTAACCTAATAATGAGTGGAGGACAACTAGACGCATTCGTTACAAAGTATACAAACGGAGGTTTGTATCAATCGACTTACACATTTAGTGGTTTAGATCCTGAGTTTGCTTTTGCGTCCACAGTTGATTCTAACGACAACATTTATACAGTAGGGTTTTTCGACGTAATCACTGACTTTGATTCATCTGGTGCAGTAAACAATTATACTTCTAATGGAGCTTCCGATGCTTTTCTAGTTAAATACGGCCAAGACTATTTTCAACATATAGATGGTCTGATTCCCGGACTAACAGCAATAGAGCTAAACACTCTTACAAGTGTAGATAACGAACTTGTTGATTCCGGAATTCCGCAGGGAGCTATTGAAGATGTAAGGCTAAGTTTTGGTGCTACACCTTTAGCAGATGTGTCTGTAGATTTCAGTCAGGACAGAGATTGGTCTGGAGTAACTGGAGAAGTTGATGCTGGCAACGGAATGTCTTTTGTGCATGATTTAAGAGCAGCACCTGGAGTTCTTGCTGACTATACTTTGTATATTCCTAAATTGACCGACTCAAACACTGTAGGATTTTGTCCCGGAGCTACAAGTATCTCTCAATTAACAACAGCTTGTCCTGGATATGTTGTAAAAACAGAAGCAGATTCAGATGTCTCAGTTGTAAATATTAGTGGCCAAGATTACTGGGCTATTACAGGAGTTTCTGGCTCTGGAGGATTTAGCGTTGTAAGCACTTTGCCTAATACAGGAATCAATGTTTCCACAGTTCTTGGGTTGTCCTTAGTACTAATGTCGTTTGGGTTCGCTTTGGTAGTCTCCCCGAAGAAAAAGAATTAGTCTTCATTTTGCCAAGTTTAAGCTTATAGTGAATTCCCGATGTATGGTTTTATGAATCTTAGTATCTTTAGGTTTTAGCTTTCAACTTTAAGCCTTCTAGCTTTTCTCTACTGTTTCTCCAATTCAATCTTCAACTGCTCCAAAATCAAATCAGGTATGTATAAAATCCTATCAGCCTTATAACCTTGATTTAGTAACCTCGAAAATACCATCTGACTGAAGATTACTGGAAGATACTCCTTATCTTTATTACTTACAGATTGTTGTTCTGTTTGTGGCTCATACAAATCATATCCAATCGTTAGCACTTTATTATTTGATGTTTTAGAATCTGGAGAATAGCCAAGTTGGATAAGTGTTTCGAAGAATCTTGATTTGTACTTTTTAATTCCTTCTTCAGAAGATCTGAATAGAATTTTTGCACCATCAGCTTTAGAAATTATTGTGTTAATTACAAGCTCAGATGGGTCTAGAATCGAAACATTCGTATGTTTGTTAGTTAGATCAAAGAACGTTAAATCTTCTCTAGAGTTTGGTAAAGTTTTGTCGTTGTCTGCTGTTTCAAAAACACTTACATGTTGTTTATCCCCAAGAATAATTATCCGTTTCTCTGGCCAACCAAGTTCCTTTTCTATAATTCGAATGTCGCGAATTATAATGTCCATTCTGTAGGGAGCTAAATCGTAGTCTTCATGTCCCGGAAGAAATAACTCGGTATCTGTTGAAGGAAAGAACAAATATTCTCCAGCATCCTTTGCATCAGATTTTATTAGAACTTCTTTTAAGAGTTCAATTCCTGAATCTAAGTCAAAGCAATTCCAAATATCAACAGTTGCTGGTTTCTTGGAAGATAGGGCTACCGCATCAATATCTGTTGCATTAGCTAGAGACTCACCAACGAAATCACCATTTCCAAGGAATAGTATTGCGTGACCTTTTCTCATCGATAGAGTCAAATTTCCATCGATAATCTTTTGTTCAATAAGTTCTTTTGCCGCAGTTATTGTTTGGTTAGCACCTTTCTTGTTCACTATTTCTATTAGCGTTTTTAAACCAAGAATCCCAAATGAGTAAACTACAATATTTGGTACATGATAAAGAATATGTGTTTGCTCAGTAGGATTACCAACTAAAGACCAGACATAGTCTAAGCCCAAGGCTATTCTTTCATTTAGGAAGAAAATAGGATCTGAAGTTTCGACAACTTGAGCAACAACATCAGGGAACATAACTATTAATCCAGCGAAAACTGTCGAAAAAACAATTGCAGCTTTCTTGAAGAACTCTTCGAACTTTTTAATTGAATCACCAAGTTTGAATTCTCTTAATTTAGAAATCTCATTTTGAGATAGTGGTTCATTTTTTAATACCTTTCTAGAAATTTTGACTATTTCTTTTTTCGAAACCTTCTTACTCATATTCTAATGCATGTTTTTGTGTAAATCGTTTCGGTCTAGTTCTGTAACAATTTTGTATGCTCCGAAATCTACAATTACAGAATTTCCAGATTCAGTTTGAATTTCTCCACTGATTAGTTTTGAAAGTACTTCCGCTACATAATCTGGGCTTTGTGCTTTCATTGCTTCATCTGTTCCTCTTAAATTGGCCTGCATTGGAGTATTCGTCCTGCCAGGGATAAGCGTAATAGCTTTAATATTTGGATTTTCTAAAGCAACTGTTCCTGCTAATGCCGTAACTGCAGCCTTGGATGCTGAGTAGGCAGCCATCCTATAGTAACCGTAGATGTTTGCTCTAGATGCAACATTTATTATCATTGAGCTAGTTTTGCTTTTCATTACTCTTAATGCGCTTTGAATGAGTAAAAATGGAGCTCTAACGTTGATTTTATACGAAAGATCTAACTCGTCGACTGTTAGTGCCTCGAACAAATTCAGCTTGTTAGAAATCCCTGCATTGTTTATAAGCACATCAATAGATTCAGTAACCATTACTTCACCCAGTTGCTGAATAACACTATCTTGAGTAATATCGCCACCAACTGCTATAACTTTTTTCGTTGGAGGTAGTGATTGAATAAATTCGTTCAGTTTGTCTGATTGTAGGTCTGTAAGTATTAAAACGTTGGCTGGTGTTGCTAATAATTTAGCCATCGAAGCACCAATTCCTTGAGCAGCTCCCGTTATTAGAATTGTCATACTTAGGTTGTAATATAAGTTAAGTATATCAAGCTTTGTGAGAAAAAGTTACGCGAACATTCATGAATTAAAAAATAAAGTATAATATCTTAATAACAAAAAAATAATTCTATGAAAAAAACTATCAAATTAATCTCCTGGAATGTTAACGGAATTCGAGCTGTTATTAAAAAAGGATTTCATGATTTTGTGAATTCCGAAACTCCAGATATCCTTTGTTTACAAGAAACAAAAGCAATGCAAGGACAAGCAGAAGTTGACCTACCAAGATACACAGAATACTGGAACTCAGCTGAAAGAAAAGGATATTCAGGAACAGCGATTTTTACTAAAGATATTCCTCATTCAATAATCAACAATTTAGATCCTAAATTAGAATTAGCAGATAAATATGGAAATGCAAATTCAGAGGGTAGAGTAATTGCTGCAGAATACGATCAGTTTTATGTAGTAACTGTTTACACACCAAACGCGAAAGGAGATTTATCTCGATTAGAATTTAGACACAAACACTGGGACCCAGCTTTTTTAAAGTTCATCAAAGAATTAGAAAAAACTAAACCTGTAATTTTCTGTGGAGACCTAAACGTTGCTCACGAAGAAATCGACCTTGCTAGACCTGATGATAATCACGAAAATCATGGATTTACAGATCAAGAACGAGAAGGTTTTAGTAACCTTGTAAAACATGGAATGGTAGATACATTCAGAATGTTCAACAAAGAAGGTGGTAACTACACATGGTGGACAGCGTTCGGAGGTGCAAGACAACGAAATGTCGGTTGGAGAATTGATTACGTATTAGTTTCGGAAAGTCTAAAAGACAATGTTAAAGAAGCTTTTATTCTGCCTGATGTAATGGGATCAGACCATTGTCCAGTTGGAATTGTTTTAGA
>CAZYSE010000035.1:0-11962 GCA_964650085.1 uncultured Candidatus Saccharibacteria bacterium
CTACAAATCCAACTAGTGTTAACAAAGTTAAGATCTGATCTAATGTGATTCCACCACCTACGTTTTCGGTTACAATCTCAAAATCTGTTGAACCTAATTCAATATCTTCTTGCTGTAATAAAGTTGTGAATGAAGAAATTACTGGAGTCCAATCAATTGTTGCTCTGAATGTACTTTGGCTATCTAGCTTTGCCAAGATTATTCCGCTGTCCTTTAAGTAGATTACATTATCGAAGGAGCTATTTTTCAAGTTGTCATTGAAAACGCTACCTTCTACGCTTTTAGCTAAGTACTTAAGTTTACTTACTTTTTGAGGAAGAGTTGTTAATGAAAGATTTCTAGCTTCAAGTTTTGCTTCAAAATCCTGTTCTGTAACGTTTCGAACAATAAAGTCTGTTTGAGTTTTGCTTCGCAAACCAATTATGAAGCTGTCCCCAATAATCAATTCGGAAATACCGCTTCCTCCTCTGCTAAAAATACTTTTTATCTGAGCAACTAAGTCGTTGTTATTTAATTCTGCTATAAGTTCATCTAAAGAAACCTCTTCGATGTCGCTTTCATTTGAATTTGAATATTTATATGAAGAAGAATCGTTTAAGGATTCAAGTAACCCGTTAGTTTCGCTGATAACCAAGTACTGCTTTCCGTATACCTCTACAGTAGCGTCATTTTGAACAACGAATTGAGAGAATCTATTATCTTTAATTCCGTTAACTGTATCCGTGATTCCTATCTTTGGAGTAGCTGGAGCTCTGTTTAATAACTGTAATATGAAGAAAATACTCAGGATTCCGATTACCATATATACAAGCGAATTCACTCTGAATCCAAAAGAAAATCCTCCCTTAGAGCTATTCTTATTCTTTTTGTTCATTTCGATTACTTTCTTAGACATTTCTGCTCGAACTTTATCCATATTCTTCTTTTGGTCTTGTGATTGATTTTCCATAGTTTATTAAGAGGTTTAAAAGGTTTTATAAATATCAGAGGGCAGGATTCCTGTATAAAGCTCGCTTTGCTCACTTTTACAGGACAGGCTTCTCCCTGTCATTGATTATGTTTATATCAGAGGGCAGGATTCCTGTACAAAGCTTGCTTCGCTCGCTTTTACAGGACAGGCTTCTCCCTGCCATTTGATTATATTTTATCAGAGGGCAGGATCGAACTGCCGACCTCAGGGTTATGAATCCTGTGCTCTAACCAACTGAGCTACTCTGATTTAGCTCTCAAATTTTAGCAGATGAACACCATTTTTGCTAATCAAATGTGTCTTCTATTGATTACAGGTAGACTCTTTAGAGTGTTGAATGAAAAATCCAAGGGCGCCGCTGCAAACGTGTAGCGGCACTCTTGGATTCTTAAAGTTTCTTTTTGGTTGCGGGGGTCCGAATCCCTGCCCGCCATTAGAAGACAATGCTTTCTCGTAATCTGCAGAACTTAATTTAAACTGATCTGATCCACTGTCAGGCGGGGAACGGACTCTCTCAAATTAACTATTAATTAACAGATCATTAATAAACTTTTTTCTAACTCTATATTTACTTTTGAGGTCTTTTTCAAATTTAATAGCAGCTTCCAAGGTAGAAAACTCTCTAAACCCTAATAAATCTAGAGGCAGAAATGCTTTTGTTGATTTAACTTGCCCGGCCTGATGAGTTTTTAAACGAACCGATAGATCTTGGGTGAAACCAAAATAATGAAACTTTGGACTTTTTTCTGAAATTAAGCAATATACCTTGAACATAATTGAGCCTAAATAATGAAAAATCCAAGGGCGCCGCTGCAAACGTGTAGCGGCACTCTTGGATTCTTAAAGTTTCTTTTTGGTTGCGGGGGTCCGAATCGAACGGACGACCTTCAGGTTATGAGCCTGACGAGCTACCTCTGCTCTACCCCGCGGTATAAGCGTTGTATTATACCAATTTAAAGGCTTAAAGCACAAGGCAAATGATGTAGTAATGGATTACAAGATTAGTTTTAGCCACCAATCAAAGAAGTTTTGTTTTTCTGTAATATCCAAAAGCCTTATCTCTTCATCTAAATATATAGGCGAACTTTTGATTTGATAAAGCGTTTCTGCTCCAGTAGCTAATCTTGCCGCATCACGTAAAAGAATTAATTTATACTCTTCGCTCACAACGTATTCCTTCTCTTCTTTAAGTTCTTCATTTCTTCCAACGATTTTATCGAGCCCTTTTTGTTCCAGCAAATATGTGTCGTAATTATTTTTTCCGTTGACCACAACCCTTAGTGTATTGATAAAAAGAACTATCGACAGAATAATTAATAAGGCTGTTGCGAAAAAAGATTGTGGATTTTGTTCTTTTATTGTTGACCGCATTTTTTTAATTGTGATAACATCAACCGTTCAAATACTATAAGATGAATAACCAAACGGCATTAAATCAGTTTCAAGACTATCTTAAAAGAAAGAAGAAGAGTAAGTCAACCCTTATCGCATATATTGCTGATATTAAGCAGTTAATCAGCCTCGCAGGCAACCGTGATATTTCATCTTTGGGATCGGAAGATTACAACGAAATTTACAAAGAAATTAAAAAATCCTATAGTGCGATAAAAACTGTTGCGCGAAAAATTAACACCTACAGAACCTTTGTTAAATTCCTTTTTGACCGAAAGGTGATAGAAGAAGATTTCTCCGGAAGCATTGTTCATCCTAAGTATATTCAGCCAAAGCCTAGAACATTAACACTGAGCGAAATTAATAAAATTAGAGAAATTAGCAAAGACAACGATAAGATCTACACAATGATTGAACTTCTTGTACAAACTGGGGTAAGAATTTCGGAATTAGCCAATTTACAGGTACAGGACATTACTTTTGACAGAGTAAATCCAAATATCCACATTAATCAGCAGGATTCTATCCCTCCTCGAAATGTTCCAATGACAGATAAAATCTTCAATGTTTTAAAAGCATACATTTCGGAAAACCAACCGGAGAAATTTGTTTTCTGTACAAAGAAGAACAAAAGGATGGAGATACGAAACATAAGAGCTTCACTAACAAGATACTTCCAAAAAGCTAAAGTTTCTGGTGCAAGCGTTAATGATTTTAGAAACGCGTTTGTAGTTTTTCAACTTTCAAATGGTGTTCCTTTAAAAGAATTATCTGATATTGTTGGGCATAAATCCTTAGCTACTACTGAACGATACTTAGAATTGCTTTCTAAAAAGTATAAGGAGAGAGAATTCCGTGGCTTGAAGGAACTATAGTCGCTGCGCTCCAAGTTTTAAATTAGAAGTTTGAAGCCCCAAAGGGGCCACTTCGTGGCTAGAAATCAAATTCCAATATTCAATTCCCTTGCCATTTGATATAATTTCGGGACAAAGGCCCTTAGCTCAGGTGGTTACCTGCCATAAGCAGGCAAGGAGAATAGTTCTTACTCGCCTGCCTTAGGGAGTAATTAGATACTAGGAGCAAGAAAATAGGCCTGTAGCTCAGGTGGTTAGAGCACAGTTCTTATAAAGCTGGGGTCCGCAGTTCGAGTCTGCGCAGGCCTATTTTCTTCTTCTTAGGACAATATTAATTAGTTGGTCGGGCAGGTAAAGCTGGGGTCTACTGATTTTTATCAGCACAGGCTCCGTTCGAGTCTGCGAGGGCCTATTGTACTTCTTGATATTTCACTACATTCACCGAAGTTAGTGGTAGAATATTATCAATTACTTCCTTATTATGATTTACTTCTACTTTGTTCTAATACTACGATTCGTGATTGCTTTCTTTGCAACGTTATTAGTTAATCCAAGTAAAAGTTTTCTAAAGTATCTTGCACTTAGCGTTACATTAGTTTTAATTGCTGCTGTGTTCGGTCAAGGACTTATCTCTGTTATTTCGGCGAACAACATAGTAGAACCTCCATTTGAATTAGGATTTGTGGTGTTTATTCTCGGAGCTGCTTTAGGAGAAGTAGCTAGAAGAGTCAAAGACTCTCAAGGCTCAAAGACCGCTGACGTAAAAATAGCCGAAGAAGTGGAAACTGAGAATGAACCTATTCAAACTTAACTCAATAGCTTTAAGCCTTAATTTTTAATCTTCTAGTCTTCTAACCTTTTAATCTTTTTCCTAGAATCCTGGGAAACCACCAAACATTCCTCCTGGTTTCTTTGTTTCTTCTGTCTTCTCTTTAATAAAACTTCCTCTTAGCTTAACTTCGTTCTCGATAAGCGCAGCGTCCTTGCCATATTTTAGCCTTGAGACCTGTCTAATTAAGTCTGCAAGCTGAGGGTTGGGTTCTGACATCATATCGTATGGAGACTCGCCGTAAACCGCTCGTAGCGTGAAAGCTGGGGTAGGTTTTCCATCCACTTGAACTTTTACAAATGAAGTTAGGTTTTCTATCTGTTGCAAGTCTGCCTCTTCTAATTCTCCATCCAATACTTTTCTTAAGAATGGTGAATCTTCTTCTCCAACTCTAAAGATTGCTTTGTTACCAACGTTTCCGAAAACAGCGTCTTTAATTTTTGTGTCACCGCCTTGTCTAGTTAGCTGTCCCAAGAACTGGTGAGCAATTGTTAACGACAGTTTGTACTTTCTAGCTTCAGAGAGAATAATTTGAATTCCTTCTGTTAAAAAGTTTTGGAACTCGTCGATGTATAGATAAAAAGGTATTCGGTCAGCTTCTGGAATCTCGTCTCTTTCTAAAGCACCAACCAATAATTTACCGATAAGTATCATTCCCAATAAGTTTGCATTCATTTCTCCAATTCGTCCTTTCGACAATTTGGCGATGAGGATTTTCTTGCTATCCATAATATCTCTAAAGTCTAATGTGGATTTCTGTTGAGCAACAATTGGCCTTAGGTATGCGTTAGTTAGAAAAGGTGCAAGTTTAGAAACAACATATGGAACAATATTTTTAAGTGAAGCTTCTCCTCCTGCAGCCTCTGCTTGTTTTCTCCAGAAGTCGATAATTTCTTGATCTTTACATTTTGATAGTTTGTAATTTCTATAACCTTCATCTGCAAAGAGGTTAGGAATCTCTAGCAATGTTGAACCGGACTCCTCATCTTCAGTTAAAAGCATGATTCCGTATCTAAAGTACTGCTCGAACATAGGTCCTCCAGTAACTTTTAGGTTGTATAGACTATCGAATATGTTCAACATTTCGTTAGTTACCAAGGTCTTCTGCGCTGGTGTTTTGAACTCTAGCATGTTTAATCCTATTGGCCTTTCAATATCTGACGGGTCGAAAATGATCACGTCCTCTATTCTCTCAGGCGGAATTTGCTGTAGTACTTTGTCTGCGTCAGATCCGTGAGGGTCGATATATGCACAACCATGTCCCATTTTGATATCTCTAACCATCATTGAAAGCATGAAACCAGATTTACCCGAACCAGTTTGTCCGATAATGTAAAAGTGTCTTAGTCTAGCGTCTGGTTTAAGAAAAATTTCTTTCTCTGAACCTCTAAAAGTATTTTTTCCAATATACATGTAGTCCTGTTCCCATTGATTGATTGTAAAGTCTGGGGCAGGTAGTTTTTTAGATAAAAGCCATTTTATATGAGGCGCTTGAATGTTTTTATTCGGAAAGTGAATTAGTGTTGCGAGCTCTGCAGCATTTAATACGTTTTTGCTTCGTGGAATTCTATAAATAAAGTCCCTAGCAATTGTTTTATACTTTTTCTTTTCTTTTGCTGGTTTAAGTTTTTTTAGTTTGTTTCCTCCAATCTTAGAGAATTGGTCAAAAGTACTTGCAATATTAGTCATATGATTCTCGCTGGAGAACTTATCCGGTGAGCATACAACAACTCTTAGGTCTGTGTAGAACCCGTTCTTCTCTGCTTTTCTTTCAATTAATGAAAGTGTCTCGTCTGGAACTTTCTGCTTCGGTGGCTTAGGGGCTTTTTCACCCTCTTTTGCTTCTTTAGGTTGTGCATCTTCTCGAATTTTCTTAGCGTACTCCTTAGATTTGTTAATCCAATCGCCGCCTGCTGGAGCAATTACAACTTGAAAGCAAGCTGATTCGCCTGGTCCTAGTTTACTCATTACATCTGTTAACGTAGCTAAACTATCTACAGGAAGCTCGTCGTATGTTTGGAAAGGAATCTTACTGTCTTTGTCTGGTTCTAGAATTCCATAAGACACATGACCGCTGTCTGGGAACAAATTGTATTCTTTAACTTTCAAAATTTCTGCACTTGGGTAAGTTCCGTTGATCAATCTGTCTACGACACTAGAGATTTTTTTAGGACATACTACATAAAATCTAATGCTCTGATAATAGGCTATCAATTCAAAACTCACGAATGTTCTTGCCCCAATGAAGCTTTTTACTCCTTTTAATTCCTCAGCAAAACCTGTTAAGCCCGAGAAAAGCTGTTCCATCGCTTTGATTTCTACGTCATTATTTTTTGTAAGTCTGATTTCGTAGAAAACTAAGTTTAATGATTTATCCATTAATACTCTTTCTTTCAGTTCTGTAATTAACCAAGAATAGATGCTAAAAATCAGCACAGTAACTAGCACTAGTATAAGTGCTGCGATTAAAACTGTTCCCAAAACATCTGAACTTTGCATACGAAACTATTTTACAGTAAAACGAAACAAGTGGTAAGAAGAAAAGGCTCCAAGTTCCAATATCTAAATTCTAAAAAAAACTCAAAGTTCAGAAAAATAATTCTTATTTTCGAATTTCGAGCTTCAAGCTTAGAATTTCAGGCTTCTTAAGCCTGCGACGATAGTTCTTTGAGAAACTTTTCCCACAATATTTTCAACCACACCTCAGGGTTGCTATGGCTTGCAGAGGCGCTCTTGGAAATAAAATCCTGAATGCTCTTAGTATCATCGGGTTTAAAGAGTTTTGGTGTAAACCCTTCTCCAAAAGGCATTGGAATTGCTGTTTTAGCGATCTTCATTTTGGGGGAACTTGTTTTCACTTTCAAATCACTCATGCTCTGCCCATTTGCATCAGTTTGCTCTGTAGCTTTTTCAATTTTATTAGATGAATCAGGATTTTTTTCAACCTCAATCTTCGAATCAAAATTTGCGTCTATCTGTGGAATTACTTCAGGTAAAACCAAAGCTTCTGGGCTTCCTTTACTGTCTGAAGAAGCTTGGAGCAATTGAGTTTTTACAAATCTGTATGCGACTTCTCCTGTTACTGCTTGACCGTTAGGAGCTGTGAAAAGAACGTCTCCGTTTTCTCCTGGACCTAAGTATTTAAATCCGAATTTTTCTAAGTAAACAATTAATTGTTTTATGCTGTCGCTTTGAATCGTTGTTGAATTATTCATACATTTAAGAGTTTATCATAAAGAAGCGAGAAAATTTCAAGTCAGAAATTTTAGGATATAGGATTTATGATTTAGGTTTAGATATTGGACATTGGATATTCGGATTTATAGATTATATTGTTTCCTATCCAGTTCAATCTCGTGCTTTTGATCTCTCTCTTTAACCTTACTTTTCTTCTCGTACTTCTTTTTCCCTCTAACAGTCGCAATTAAAACTTTAATTAATCCACGGTCGTTTAAATATACTTCTAGGGGAATCATGGTTGTTCCTTTAGACTTAGTCTTTGAAATTATTCCTAGAATCTCGCTTTTTTTAAGGAGTAGTTTTCTGTTTCTAGTTTCGAGATTTTTATCTTGCACAAATGAACCGTTAAGCAATCCTACTCTCATGCCTACAAGAATCAATTCATAATCTCGTGGGAATACGTAAGCTGCTGTGATGTTGAAGTTTGTACTTTTGATTGATTTTACTTCCCAGCCGAACAAAGAAATTCCCGCTTCATATTTCTCGAGAATTTCGTAGTCAAAGTATGCTTTTTTGTTTGTTGATAGAGTTTTCAAGGTGTTTATTAATCTGCATAATGATAACACCCCTGTTTCGATAAATCGAAACTTTCCCCTTCGGCTAATAACTCCCCACCCGATAAATCGGGATCCCCTCTTAAATTAAGAGGGGAAAGATTGCGTAGCAATCAGGGGAGTTAGATTGTTGAGTCATGATAGAGTAACGTACACACACATGTTGACTGGGGTTTGGGAAGAAATCCCGCAATGACTGCGGGATCCATTCTATGTTTATAGGGGCGTCTTTCGGTCTTCTTTTTTTCGATCTTTTAGCTTTTTGGGGATTACAGTCCTAACTTAATAACCTTCAAATGATCCAAAACATACATCGCATTCTCATTTGGAACAATTACAATCTCATCTAAATCTGTAAATGTATTATCTGTTCCTCTATAAACGTATTGTTTTAGAAGTGTTAATCCTTTCTCGTTTGTATCGTCAATTCTAAACAAGAAGATTCTCTTGTTTGCCGGATCTCCAACAGCCAGATAAGTATCTACTACATCCAACGATGAACCGTTTTGTAGTGAACTTATATCTCCTTGAGAAATATTTGATATCAAGTTTGTTGTTAATGTGTTTGCTTCTCTAGCAAAGTATCTCTTTATTCCTTGCCCTTTGATTAGAACGTAAATTTCGTATGGGGTAGCAATGTCTACGGCAGTTGTATAGTCAGGATCTACTCTCCAATTTGTATTGAATTCTCCCGACTGAGTTGCTCCCCCACTAACGTAGCTTCCACCTTCTTGATCTCTTTTGAAGATCTGGCTCGTAGAGTTTCTAACTTCGTAAAGTGAATTGTTTCCAGTATAAAGTGCAGACTCTGTTACTCTACCAATGTTGCTAGCAGATAAACCTGGGAATCTGCTTGCGCTATTCTCTACATCATACTCAAAGATTCCCATTGCAGAACTAGTATCGTTGTCGTAGAAAATTATGTCTCCGTCTACGTTTCTAACTAGTGTATACGGCTGATTCAATCCTGAAATAAAGTTTTGTGGGACTCCATTTAATGATGCTGTTGCAACTCTGTAGATAACATTTCTTCCTTGGTCACTAATGTAAATTCCACCGTTTGAATATTCAATATCCGCTAAGTTTGCGTCTGGATAACTCTTTCCTACGTCTACAAGAATCTGTGGTGTTGTTACTGCAACAACGTCTAAAACTCTATCTTTTGTAAGTTCGATGTTCTTTTGAACTGTGCCCAAATCATCTACTAATAATCCATCTCTTTTTTGAACATTTATCTCTGCATTTAATCTATCTAAATCTGCAATAAGATTTTGTTTGCCTACGTCTCCTCCAGCTTTTGCTGTGCTTACTTTAGAGTCTAAAGTTCTTTGTGAGCTTTGGAACTCCGAAAGCTTTGATCTTGCTGTATCTAATTGTTCTTGTTGAGTTCTTGCTTCCTGAGCACTTCTAATAGAGTTTGTAATTACAATGAATAGAAGTATAACTACAATAATCAGAATTATTCTGTTTCTTCTTCGTCTTTTTGCTCGAACTAACCTATCTCTTCTATTGTCTCCAATTCCTAGTATTTCCTTTTTGAATAATTCGATTCCAGAGAAAATTAACTCTCGTAATATCGACAAGAACTTGCTGAAGTAAGTAGAAATTGTACTGCTGTTATTTCCTAAACCATTTTTGTAGAAACCTGATAGTTTCCCTCTAACATCGCTAACCTTACCTAGAACGTTATCCTTAAACCCAGCAGACTGTGTGTTTAAGTTTCTTTGTGTTGTTCTTGGTAAAGGTTGAACATATCCTTCTTCCTCGTCATCTGCCATTAGATCATCGTTTTCTTCGTAGTCCGCATCGTCTAATCTACTTGTTATCGGTTGAACTTCTTCGTCTGATTCTTCAAACGGTGTCAATGCAGAAGGATCTTTTTCTATTGTATCTTCAGAAATTGCTTGATCGAAACTCTCTTCAGAACTTTCTTGATCTAAATCATTTGAATCTTCTGACGTTTCTTGATCAACTTCTTCGTCGTATAGTCTTGATGCAGATGCAACCGGTAAAGCTACTGCTCTCCTTTGACCTGGTTCAGGTAAGGTTTCATCTTGTGTAAATTCGCCTTCTTCTTGTTGGTAATTCTGTTCAAGCTGTTTTGCTTGTCTTTTATTATTAAGTTCAATTACTTTATCTTTTAGAACGATTAGTTTACCTCTTGTAAAGTTTCCAGCTTTAATAAGGTTTGCCTTTGCAACAGATGAGAACACTTTAAGTTTTTCTCCTACTAAAGCCATTTTAGAAACCTCTGTAATCTGTGACATCGCACTTTCTCCTCTTGGATTAAATTCTCGAGGCATATTTCGATCTGTGTCATAGGCTTGTTCTGCAGCATCATCCGTAATAGGAGTTGGAAGTTCTTCTTCAATTTCAATTGGGATAGCTGTATCTCTGTAAACCATCATCATTGCGGTTCCTTCGGAAGATTCTGGATATGAAGCTTTTAATTTTTCGAAATCAAGCACACTTGCTCCATGAACTAGTTCTGAATCTGAGAATTCTTTTGATGCCTGAGATGTTGATAGGAAAAGTCGATCGTTATCATCTAATTCTAGGCTTCCTGTTTTAAAGAATCCTGAATCTGCTGCATCGGAAAGTGCGTCTGAGATGTCGATTAATTTACCTTCTCTAAAGATTTTTATTTTACTCTCTCCAACAATAGCAGCGTAAGCAAAACTATCGTCGTAAACTACGACTGCAAGTTCAATATCTAATCCTTTCTCCATTAATGCTTCTTCTTTGGAAAGTATGTATTCCATTTTTCCTTTCATCTTCCACAGAGCATTTTCTAATCTACTTACTTGATCTGCATACTCTTTTGTATCAGAAAAATATATTCCTTGAAGTTCGTCTAGAAGTAATTTGCCCGCATTGTCTAAGTTGAATTCATCGCTGTCTACAAAGATTTTTGCTACAACAAACATTTCTTTGCCTGATTGATCTTCGGGAACAAAAGCGAATACTCTCGCCCAATTTCCGAAGGATTGTTTGCCGGTTATAAAGTCTGCTTTAATTGCCATATATATCAGTATATAGAATTTTTGATAATTCTTAAACAGGTATTGTAATAATTAGCAGAAGAACGATAAGCAGAAGGACTATGTAAGCCATAGCCACAAAGAATATGAATGCCCCGTTCTGCGTTCTCACGATTTTGTTCATTCTCGTAATCTGTCGAGTAATAAAAAGCCCCGCCAGTAAATGAAACAATGCCACCACGATTGCGAAGATTTTAATGATTCCAATTATTGAAGTTAAATCAATTTCCATTGTTGAATGATCTCGCCACAAAGGCTAGGTCTGAAATAATATCTCTTACCTTAGTAGGTTTTGAAATGTAAGGAAAAACCATCGTTCTGTCGTTTGCTTCTGTTGTAATTGTAATGTTTCCAAAGTTGAATAGTGCTGCTAAAACTCCTGGGGTCTTCTCTCTTACACTTTCGATACTTGTTAACGCAATTTCTTCTACTTGGTAGGATGCAAATGGTTTGAAAATTACATCCATAACTTTTTCGTTGGTAACGAAATATATATCGTAATACCAATCAATAAAGTTTTTAAAGATGTTAGTAAAAACAAATGAATAGTATGCAAGTACAATTACTGCATAAGCTTGCCTGTTTAATTCTGGAAGATTTGCATTAAAAACTCCTAGGAGTAGTGCAGCAATTACTGGAACCATGAGATACAGAAAGTTGTTTATTAACCAACCAGTATTCGTAAGCCAGTGTCTTCTTGCCATTATATATACTTTCTCGTTTCTATTTTGTCCTTCGAAAGTAAACGTTGGTCTAAAATGCACAGAACCAAAAAACCCCGAACTTCTTTTAGGTACAATCTGATCCATTTTCTGGAGCATCATCATCTTTTTTGCATCTGGGTTGTAAGCTGGATTCATTTAAATATTTTGTACTATGTTTAATGTTTGACTGTAAATGTAATCGTTCACTCCTATTGTTGCCATCCAATCATTCCAAGCTATTTTAAACCACCACCCTCCAACGTATGCCTGCTGACCATTGACTCCTACAATCAGAATTCTCTTCATTCTACCAGAAGTATCTCGTTCTATGCTCATTAATCTTATATCAGCAGTAGTTGGATTTCCATCATTCGTTGC
>CAZYSE010000036.1:0-11783 GCA_964650085.1 uncultured Candidatus Saccharibacteria bacterium
AGGAGGTTGTGTTGCAGCATTACTCAGTCTAGCAATAATTCCATCGGCAGCGGCTACTATTGGAGTTGCAATAGGGGCAACGAGATCGGTTCCACTATGTTCATTATTACCATAGTTTTGAGACACTACCAATGGAACTGTAGGTAATGGATACTTCAAAGAAATGTCTGCGTACTGACAGCTTGGTCCTGGGGTAATGTCAATTGGAACACAAATCTCGCCCTTTGGGGTAGGTCTGATTGCTACACCCTCACAAATTATAGGATTCTTTTCGGGATAAGTATTGCAAATGGTTTCTACATAAATATCACAATAGGTTCTTCCAAATTGTTCACAATCGCCCAAGTAAGCTCGGGCTGCATTAAATACGTCGTCTTTTGTCCATTCTGTTACAGCTTTATCAAATGTTCTAGAATCATTTTTTAGTTTTGCAGCAGATGCACACAATGCAAAGCCTAAATACGAACGCTCTAGAACATCTGCTTTGCCTTCCTCTAAATGTTGACCATCTGCATAGGGAATAGCTAATGCATCGAGACATTGTTGCGTTCCTGCAATGTAAGGTGGAGAATTTCCGCCGAATCCTCTTCCATCGAGCTCACCGTATCCAGTTCCAAACCTACCTTCATCATTAAAAGGTGCGTACTCCGAACCATACCAAGATATGTGATGGAATTGAGTAGGACCCCAAACGAATTGCCCTGGGGATGTTCGTTGATATGCCTGCTCAAATGGATCACCAGCAAGAGTTTTAACAACTGAGGTAATTTCTCTTTCCATTAATGCAATCAACATTCCTTCAGGAAGCTGCATAGTTGTTTCAATTCTATTTGTGATTGATACCAATCCAGAGCTCAATTCCGAAAGTCCACGAACAGTAGATTCACCTACAGACTCTGGAGGAGTTGTTGGACTAGTATCTACAGGCGCAGCAATACATTGAAGCTTACAAGTATCGCTAATTTGGTATCCTCTTTTGCATAACTCTGTATCTAATGTATCTTTAACACGAGTATCTGTAATATCAGTTATACAAGATATTTTTGTGTCTGCTTTAAGTTTTGTACCTCCTGGAAGCGGGCAAAGTTTTGCTGCAAGCCTTGGTTCATAACCTTGAGCAATTAATTCATCTTGGCTAAATTTCTTACAAATGTTTATTTGATCACAAGTGAACAATGGATAACCCATAGCTTGTGAAGAAAGATCGCTTACGATTATCGATTGTCTATCAAAATTTGGTTTAGAAGGATCTCCTGGGCTATAAAATGGATTAGAAATACCTGAAAATTGCGACTCTAGCTTGTCTGGAAAAGAAGAATTTGAATTTGCTAGATAAATAGATCTAATTTCATTTATCTGATTAATGTATTCTAAATCTTTAATATAGCTTTTGTTGGTTTTTTGGCTTAGCTGTTTTGCTGGCATGTATTGTGGAAGAATATAGTTCGGACTTGTTGAACTAATTTTCTGTCCATCGAAATCTTGTACATCTTTCTCAGCATCGGAATTTATATATTTGTAGTTAATTTGGTTTGCATGATCGCTCGTATCTCGAGTTGTTAACTTAACATCAACTTCCCAACCATAACCCTCTTGCATGATAATCTTCAAATCATTAGCTCGTAACTCTCTATTCAACAAGTCTTTCAGTCTAAAAATTGAATCGTATATTCCAGGAATCTCGATTTTTGCATCGATATCGTCTAAGGTGTTCGCATAAATGTAAACTCGTACTCCACGGAAGCCAGTGTCAGGTGGTACAAAGTTGAGGCATTGATCAGCCACATTTTGATCAACACTACAAAATCCGCTGTTAATGCCATCTGCTGATTGAGCACAACCTGGTAGCGCTGCTCTACATGCAGTTGCGTTAAAGAACTCATCTATAAAAAATTCATCTTCTAGAACTTGGCAATTTATTGGGTCTAAAGTTTCAACTCGTTGTGAACCAGGTAAATTTCTTCCCGCAACAATGGCACACATCTTACCTCCAGAGCCGTCCCAAACCACTTTATTTGCGAGTTGTACCTCGGGTCCATAGATGTAATCATCTGAATTGCTTACGTATTTACCAGGTGAATTGCAAGTCATTGGATACGTATTAAATTCTGAAGCTGTATTGAATGTTGTGGGGTTGTAACCTCTTAAAACTTGAAGATCTGTAAATAATGTTTTGTCGAAGACTACATCGTTCACTAGAACTGTTCTTTCATCTGGAATCTTTCCATCTACGCTCACTCCTGCAGCAGAATATGGTCTTGTTCTAGATACTCCCTTGCTAGAATCGCCAGTTATATCTGCAATCGATGAATACACTCCTAACCCAGGCGAGAATATTGGATCATAGTAATTATCTGTATTTTGCTGATTATATAGTATTACTTCAGAAGAATTTTGTATCGCGGAGCCAAGCCAAGGCATTGGATATGTTACTCCGCCCACAGAAATCTTTCCTGCAAATTGGTTTAAAGGGTCAATGGAATCATTAGGATTTGTTGTAAAAGCTTCTACATTGTAAGAAGCAAACTGTCTGGTTCTAGTTCCGAATGAAGAATTAGAACCAAAGCTGTTTATCGGCATACCAATTTGAACTGAGTTTTGTGCTCCGGCACTACAATGTGTTCTTCCATTTCCTGCATCTCCACAAACTACTCGATAACCCGAACCTTGGGAAGCAGCGCTTTTAGCAGCATAGTCAGGGTCTGGTATCGAACAAAAGCTTTCTGCTTTTGCTAACGAATCAGGAACTTCTTCAGCTAAAGTTCTAGCAGAACTATAAAGGACGGTATCGAAGTTACAGTTAGGATACCTAATCTTTCTTGAGCAACCTACCGTCATGTCTCGAATATCTGCTGTTGAGATTTGAATTGGTCTCGGTTCTGGAGATAGTGCAGATAATTCTTCGATGCTTCTAAAAAATAGTATGCCCTCCACATTGTCATTCAAACACAACTGCTTGAAAGAGTACTTAAGCGTGGGAATGCTTCCAGAGAATGTACCTACCTCCGTCATAATTATTGGTAAATCATACTTTGTACTTATATAGTTTAGGTTAATACCAGAAGCACCGTTTCCGTTAACAACATAATCATAAGCGGTTACTGGTTCAACTGCTGTCTGTTGGTCATAAGCATTACCCAGCAAATAATCGAAGTATTCGACTTTAAGTTCCGTACCATTTTGTGTAGTAGTTTGAACTCCCCCAGTATTTCGTTCTATAGGTCCAAAGAATTCCTTCAGGTCATCTCCTTGTGTATTAGAAAGATTAAATGCACCTGGTGCTAAATACATTATCCCTCCATGTTCGACTCTTAATTTCTGAAGGTAATAAGCTGCTTCATTAACTGACCTTACTAAAGTATCGTAATTGTCGACTCCAAATGCTTGCATTTCTCCGGCAGTTCCGGGCTCATTTGGACCTACCAAAGCTACAAATTCATATCCTTGCAGGTTAGAAATATCTTCATTATAGACTTTATTACCACCTATTCTCCTGTCCAGCTCTGTGATTACTGATTTATAGAAGTCTACGATGTCATGTGTTGCAAATTGACTTTGAAATTCTGCGTTTTTAACCTCCTGGACATTATTAGGATCTCTTAGAAGTGGAATATCGATGGTAAAGTTGCATCCTCCAGGGTAACAAAGTCTTACAATTGGAATCATTCCACTTTTGCTTGTGTCAATAATAAATTCAGCAACAGAACCAGAATCATTTGGGTCTGTAAACATGCCCAGCTGGTAACCCATGTTGAGCTGTTCATTTACATCGTTTATTCCGTGTGAGTAATTGATTACAGTATTCCAAGTATTTGAATCTAAAGCAGCTAGATTAATGCCTCCTTTCCCGGGAATTAGTGGATTAACTCCACCTGGACGACATCTATCTGTAGAATCAAAGACTTTCCTGAGTATTGGTTCACCCTGGTTAGATACAAAAACACTCGACAATGTACTATTTTGTGTTGCTTGAGCAATTACTTCCTCGATGAATCCAAAAGGCCTAAATCCTTGTTTAGAAAGGTCACGAATTAACCCAACTGTTGAAATAATTCCAACAAAGGCTATAAGCACTAAAATCGATTTCGAATAATGTTTTGGAGACTCGTCCATACTCTTGTTCATTCTAAATTAGAATGATTTCTACTTCAATGTTTATACATATTTTGAAACAATTTTATTTCAAATATTGGCAGCATTGGCCACTACCTGCTAAAATATGTAAAAGAGAGTCAGAAAAGTTACATTCTCTTGTACTGTATTTCAATTTTTAAAACTAGTACAATTTAAGTATGAACATTCAAGAGCTATTTTCAAACAGAACAAACGAAGCACTCCAAAACGCAGTGGGTAAGGCAGTTGAAAAGAAACAAAGGGCTGTAGATACAGAACAAATTCTATGGGCTTTGACTAAAGATACAGTTGTAATGAACAAGATATTTAAAGAGCTAGGAATTAATGCTGAAGAACTTTCTAATCAACTAGAAAGATTGATGCCTGAAGGAAACTTCGCTACCCAATCACCAACGTTTACGCCTAGAGCTTCTCAAGTCGTTCAGCTTGCGTATCAAGAATCATTAGCTTTAAATCATACCTACATTGGAACTGAGCACATTCTATTAGGATTAATACTAGAACAGGAAGGTTTAGCTGCTCAAGTTCTAAAAAAGTATGCTATTAGTCATTCACAAGCTAGGCAATCAGTAATTAAAGTTGTAGGAGAAGGAGACGAAGAAGGAAAGGGAATTAATGGAAAATCAGAAACACCTACACTAGATGAGTTTACAAAAGACCTAACAGAGATGGCCAGACTAGACAAAATCGACCCAGTTGTGGGAAGAGACGATGAAATCACGAGAGTTGTAGAAATTTTATCAAGGAGAAAGAAAAATAACCCAGTTTTGATAGGAGAACCTGGTGTTGGAAAAACAGCTATCGCAGAAGGTCTTGCTCAAAGAATTATAAGCGGACAAGTTCCTGAGGTGTTAAGAGACAAGAAAGTTAAAGCTTTGGATCTAACTTCTTTAGTAGCTGGGTCAAAATTCAGAGGAGAATTTGAAGAAAGAGCTAAGAAACTTATTCAAGATTTAGAAAAAGCAGAAAGAAGCGTAATACTATTTATAGATGAACTTCATACAATTGTGGGATCTGGTGCACAACAAGGTGAACTAGATTTCTCAAACATGTTAAAACCTGCCTTAGCTAGAGGAGAACTACAAGTAATTGGAGCAACTACACTACAAGAATATCAAAAGTATATCGAGAAAGATGCAGCATTGGAGAGAAGATTTCAACCAGTTGTGGTTGAAGAGCCAACAGTGGAAGAAACACTCCAAATTTTAAAAGGAGTAAAGCCAAGATACGAAGCTCATCATAAACTTAAAATTAATGATGACTCTTTAGCTGCTGCAGCAAACTTATCAAACAGATACATTAAAAACAGATTCTTACCTGATAAAGCAATCGATGTTTTAGACGAAGCAAGTAGTAGAGTAAGACTTAGATTTGCTGGAGAACCAGTTGAATTACAGAACTATAAAAACCAAATTAAGAAACTAGAAGCAGAAAGGGAATCTTTAACAAGATCTGGACAGCTTAAAGAAGCTGCTGAATTGAAAGTCGAAATCGAAAAAATTAAAGAAGACTTAAAGCCTATTGAAGCTGAGTGGCAGATGAAAAGAGGTACTGGTACCCCGGAAGTGACTGTTCAAGATATTAACGAAGTTGTTTCTAGAATGACTGGCGTTCCAATTACCGAACTTAATAGAGAAGAAAAAGAAAATCTTTTACATCTTGAAGAAAACTTACACAAGAGGATTATCGGTCAACACGAAGCTGTCACAACTGTTGCTCAAGCAATAAGAAGAGCTCGCACTGGATTAAAAGACCCAAAGCGACCTATCGCTTCATTTATGTTCTTAGGACCTACAGGAGTTGGAAAAACTGAGCTGGCTAAAGCATTGTCTGAATTAGTCTTTGGAGACGAAGACGCAATGATTAGGATAGACATGAGTGAATACATGGAAAAGTTTTCTGTAACAAGATTAATAGGAGCTCCCCCTGGTTATGTTGGTTACGATGAAGGAGGTCAGCTTACAGAAAAAGTAAGACGAAAACCTTATTCTGTAATCTTGCTCGATGAAATCGAAAAGGCACATCCAGATGTGTTTAACATTCTTTTACAAGTTATGGATGATGGAAGAATTACTGATGGAAAAGGAAGATTGATCGATTTTAAAAACACAATCATTATCGCTACAAGCAATATTGGAGCAGAATTGATAATGGCAAAAATTGGTGCAGATGAAGTTAGCCAAATCATGGAGGCATTTAAACCTGAAGAACCAAAGAAGAGTTTGATCAAATTAAAAAATCCTAAAGATCAGATTCCTAAATGGGATGATCTTAAATTACAACTATTAAATCAGTTGCAGAAATACTTCAAACCTGAGTTTATAAATAGACTTGATGATGTTGTAGTATTCAAAGCTCTAACAATTACCGAAATAGATCAAATAGTTGTACTAACTTTAGAAAACACAAAAGAACTATTGAAAGAACAAAATATAAATATTTCGTTTGATCAGAGCGTAATTGATGAAGTAGGTAGAATAAGCTACAACCCACAGTTCGGTGCAAGACAAGTTAGAAGAACAGTTCAAAGAGAGATTGATAATTTCATAGCAGAAGCTATATTAAAAGAAAATATTAAAGCAGGAAATTCTGTAATAATGAAGTTTGAAGAGAATAAATTTAGGCTAGATCACACAGCATAGCTGTTGGCTTTTTAGTTTTTTTTGGTTTTTGATTTTTTGCTCATATGGAAATACTTTTCATAATTATAATAGCTGTTTTTGCTATTCAAGTTATTCTTGCACTGTATGCAGGTGCATCTCGAAGAGAAATTAAACACAAATTCATAACACCAATCGGCCAGCAGGTCAGATTATCCGAGCTGATTGAAAGATACTGGAACGAATTCAAAGTCCCACTTACTATTCGAGCAACTGACGAAATTTCGTTACCAGCTTTCTACTTCGAAAATACGTTGTTGATCAGCAGAAAGCATTTACTATTTTCGGATTTGTTCACACTATATTACTTTATCTTTCAAACAGAAATTGGACGAAGAGATTTTAAAGCTTACGTACGCATGCCGCAGATTCTGAATGCTCTATTCTTTGGATCAGTATTGTTTTTAATATTGGGATTAGTGAGTGCGGGTGATATTAGAATAATGTTCTTTATTTTGGCTCTTGGGTTTCAAATAATCTCAATAATCACATCGCTTATTTATATTCAACTGATAAAGAAGCTGTTGTTTGAAGCCTCCGTCATTGCAACTTATGTTTTAGTTCTAGATGATGTTGAACAAGCTAGACTAATTGCCTTGACTGAAAACATGAAAATGTATCATATGGAATACCCATTTGAGACGATTTTTAGAATAATGGGCTTCTTTCGAATATAGACACGAAGCTAGAAGTTATAAGCTAGAAGCTAGAAAAAAGACAAATTTAAAACTTCTAACTTCTATCTTCTGACTTTAATAAAGATTTAATGCTTGTGATTTACCGTTTCAAGGGTATAATTTAAAGCGATATTTAAAGAAACTTAATACTATGAAATTCTTTTCCTTTTTTGATTCAAATACCGGACAGGTTTCCAAAACAGATAAACAATTAAACGAAATAAAAGAATGGAGAACTAAAACTCCAGATATTTCTTACGAGCAAATGCGATCCCGAATCTCTGAAATTAAAGCAGAAATTAAGAAAGTAGTAGATGAAATTGCTGAAGAAGACAAATTATCACTATCAAAAGTAGAACGTGGTAAGGGGCTTCCTGAACAAGAAAAAGCAGTTCAAAAGAAACTATACGAAGTAATGCCAGAAGTTTATGCTTACGTTGACGAAATCTTTTTTAGAAAGATGGGGTTTAGATATCACGATGTTCAACTTAGAGCTGGAATCATACTGGCGCAAGGTCAAAGATTAGCTGAGCTTTATACTGGAGAAGGAAAGACCATGACATTTCAACTTCCTTTAATTCTTTACGCTTTAGCTGGGAGAGGCGCTCATTTGGTTACAGTAAACGACTATCTTACTAGAAGAGACGGCGAATACGCAGGACACATAGCAGTTGAACTTGGATTAGTAGTTGGAATTATTAACTCTCAAGTTTCATACAAATTTATCCCAGACGATCAGATCAAACTATTAAAAGGTGACGAAGCTCAAGCTAAGCGTGATGAAATGGGCTCTACAGTAAGTTTAAGTGCGATAGATACAGCAAACCTACTTGAAGTAACAAAAAGAGAAAGTTACAACTGCGACATTACCTACGGTACAAACAACGAATTTGGATTTGACTACTTAAGAGACAATATGACTTGGGAACTCTCTGGAATATCTCAGAGAGAACTCTACTTCTGTATTGTCGATGAGGCCGACTCAATTTTAATCGACGAAGCTAGAACACCGCTTATCATTTCTGGCGTTCCTAGTGATGCTGATACAGAAAAATACTTAAAGTTTGCAGCAGCAGTAGATTCATTAGGACAAGAAAAGCACTATACAATCGATCATAAGAGTCGATCGGCTAACTTAACTGAAGAAGGAATTACGCAAGTCGAAGCAAATTTAGGCATTGATAATATCTGGAAAGATTACTCATCTGCTTATCACATTGAAAATGCGTTAAAAGCAAAAACTCTTTATATTAAGGACGAACATTATCTAGTTAAATCTGGTGAGGTTCTTATTGTTGACGAATTCACGGGAAGAATTTTAAAAGGAAGAAGATATTCAGAAGGTTTGCATCAAGCTATCGAAGCAAAGGAAGGCGTTCAAATTCAACAAGAGAGCAAAACATTTGCAACAATTACTTTTCAGAACTTTTTCAGACTATACAAAATACTTTGTGGAGGTTCTGGAACAGTTTTAACTGAAGCTGAGGAGTTCTACAAAATTTATGGTTTAGAATCTGTAACTATTCCTACAAATAAGCCTGTGATTCGAATCGACTATCCTGACAGAATATACAAAACTCAAGAAGCAAAATTTAGAGCTGTAATCGAAGAAATCAAAGAGAAAAACGCTATTGGTCAGCCAGTTCTTATTGGTACAGCCAGCGTTGATAAATCTGAAATTGTTTCAATGCTTTTAGACGATGCAGGAATTGCACACGAAGTCTTGAATGCTAAATACCATGAACAAGAAGCAAAGATTATTGAAAGAGCAGGACGAAGAGGTGCTGTAACCGTTGCAACAAACATGGCGGGTAGAGGAGCCGATATTATCATTGGAGGTGGAAAAAGAGGAGACGCTGCATGGAAAGAAATTGCAGATCTAGGAGGTTTGCATGTGATGGGAACAGAAAGACACGAGGCAAGAAGAATTGATAATCAACTTAGAGGAAGAACAGGAAGACAAGGAGAACCAGGAAGTTCTAGATTCTACACATCTTTGGAAGATAATCTTTTGAGAATCTTAGGTGGTGAAATGATGTCTAGATTACTAGGAATGGTAGGACTAAAAGACGATATGCCAATCGAAATGAAATTGATTTCTCGACAAATCGAAGGTGCACAAAAAAGAATAGAAAATGTTAACTTTGACTACCGAAAAAGAGTTGTAGATTATGACGATGTGATGAACCAACATAGAGAAATCTTCTATACTCGACGAAGAGAAATGTTGAATCATTCTGAAGGAGCAAACGGAAGATTCTTAATTAATCAGGATTTGGTTGAAGTCGAAAAAGTAGATGACGTAAACAGAAAAGCTGAGTTACTTGAACAAAAAGAAGAACACAAAAAGCAATTAAGAACACTTGTACAAAATCTATACGTAGATGAAGTAAACGAAATTGCTCAAGAAGTAGAATCTCTTAAAGAAAAGGATACTAAGTTTGAAAAGTTAATGAAAGAATTTTTTGTAATTGTTCCTGTTCAATATACAGAGTACGGAAACTTTTCTCAATTTAACGACAAAATAAAAGATTTAACACCAAAGGCAATTGGGGATATTTTAAGCGATGTAGCAAAACAAGCCTTTGAGAAGAAAGTGGATGAATTTGGCGACGACTTCTACTACCTCGCTAAGGTAATGATGTTCCAAATTACTGATAACGCTTGGGTAGACCATTTGGAGATGATGAAGGATATTAGAGATGGAATCGGTTTACAATCTTACGCACAAAAAGATCCATTGGTTGAATACAAAAACGAGGCATTCAACGTGTTTAGATCGTTTATAAGCAAAATGAATTTGGACTTTGTAAAAAAAGTGTTAAACGTTTCTAAAGTTACTGAAGTGCCTGTTCCAACTCAAGGAGCTAGACAGTTGAGACTTGATACAAATACAGAAGATATAAAAGATGTTTCTACCGAAGACAGAGAGTTTATTCAAACAGAAACAACAACAAACAAACTAGATAGCGTAATAAAAAATGCGATAAAGCAAAAGGAAAAAACTCAAGCAACAATTTCTACAGGAGAAAATCAATCCGGCAGAACAATTGTTAATAACAGAGTAGACGAGATTGGTAGAAATGATAAAGTTAGTGTTCGTTACAACGATGGTAAGGAATTAAAAGACGTTAAGTACAAGAAGGTTGAAGAGGACTTAAAAGCAGGACTTTGCGTTTTGATCAAATAGCTTAGCGGCAAAGCATCAATACACACAAACAACGTCATTCCTGCGTATGCAGGAACCTCGTGGGTAATCAATATTGAGTGTATAGTCATTTGTGTGTGTAAACCAAAATCGAAACGTTAACTTTGAAGTAACCTTTACTGTAATCGAAAATCATGCACATCGCAATTAAATATATCGCAGCTTTCTACAGACTCTCTCGAATAAAAGTAATAGTTGGAGATTACTTCATTCTCTTAACGGGCGTTTCCGTTATTTCAACGGAAAACAACGTTGCATTACCATACCTCTTTATTGCAACATTAATCTCGTTATCAATTCACTGCTATTCATTTATTGTAAACGATCTCGAAGATGCCGAAGACGACGCACTTGATGAGAAAAAGAAACTACGTAACCCAGTATCATCAGGGTTTATCAGTTATAGGGAGGGACTAATTATACTTCAATTAACTTCAGTGCCAGCGTTAATCGCAGCATTCTTTTTTGGAGGTATCAACGCATTCATGGTTGCATTTGCGGCAATTTTAACTGGACATCTTTATTCATGGAAAGTGGTACGCTTTAAGTCATATCCAATATTTGATATTGCTACCCACAGTTTTGCGTTAGCTGGATTTCAACCAATACTTTTCAATTCGTTTGCAGGTGGATCCTTCTCAAGCAGTTTCTGGTTAGTATTTATCGGAGTAATGCTGGTTTCGATTGGTGGAGCATTGTATAACCAATTACGTGATTATAATGTAGATGTTAAGTCAGGATTAAATAATACAACAATTTTCTTTGGTAAAAAAATATCAAAAGTACTTTTTGTTTTTGCATATCTACTTGGATTTATTCTAAACTTTGCTGCAATTATTGAATTCCTAAAAAAATAATTATAGGCTTAAACCGCCATAACAGAAACAGGTAAACGTTACGGTAAAATGATCTGGAAGTAGTCTAAAAACATCATGATATACTAAAAAAGATATCGTTGAGTTTATGATTAACAAAGGCACAAAAGTACCACTTACAACGAAAATTCCTAATACCAGCTTAACATTGTCAGATTTATTTAAAGACAATAACTATCTGGTTTTATACTTTTATCCTGCTGATGGTACTCCTACTTGTACAACACAA
>CAZYSE010000037.1:0-10784 GCA_964650085.1 uncultured Candidatus Saccharibacteria bacterium
TTAATCGGTACCCTTTACATTCAGTACAAGGTTTTTCGATCATGTATTCTTCAACCTCATTTCTTATAAAATCTGAATCTGTTTCCTGATATCTTCTTAGTAAATTATTAATTACACCTTCATATTTTGCGCTCCACACTTTTGGGTTTCCATTTGAATCAAAATACTCAATGGGGTAAGTAGTTTCGCCTGTTCCGTAAAGAATTATTTCTCTTTCGCGTTCGGAAAGCTGACCGATAGGTTTCTTTAAATCAATTTTTTGCTTTTGTGCGACTTGAAGCAAAATTTTAAATGTTGCTGAATCTTCGTTCTCGATTGTTCTGGCCATTGGATAGATTCCACCTTCCGAGATTGTAAGTCTAGGGTTGTAGACTAATGACTCATCGACTTCTTTAATGGATCCTAATCCGTTACAAACAGGGCAAGCACCAAAAGGTGAGTTGAAAGAGAATGAATGCGGTTCGATTTCTGGAAATGATGTTCCTGTAGCAGGATCGACTAATTTCTCAGAATAAAATACATCGCCGTTTGATCTTAAAGTAGCTTTAATATTTTCGGTTTTTAGTTCTTTAGCATCTACAAGATTTACCAGAACTTCGCCTTCACCCAAATTTATTGCCAATTCTACTGAATCTGTAAGTCTTTTGATGAATTCTTTATCTTCAATTTTTGCGTTCTCAATTACTAACCTGTCGATTACTATTTCGATATTGTGCTTAACAAACTTATCTAGCTTGATTTCTTCCTCCAATGAATAAACCTGTTCGTCTACTCTAACTCTTGCATAACCTTGAGAGAAGAATCTAGTAAATAGTTCTTCGTATGTTCCTTTTCGGTTTTTGATAACAGGAGCAAGAATTAGAATTTTCACTCCGTCTGTACCTAATTGTTTAGGGTAATTTAAAATAGAGTCTACTATCTGTGAAACAGATTGCTTTTCTAACCGTTGTCCTGAAACAGGACTTCTTGGGTGGCCAACTCTTGCAAAAAGTAATCTTAAATAGTCGTAAATTTCTGTAACTGTACCAACTGTAGATCTTGGGTTGTGTCCTGACGTTTTTTGGTCAATAGAGATTGCTGGAGAAAGTCCTTCAATTAAATCTACATCAGGCTTATCCATTAATCCCACAAACTGCCTTGCGTAAGCTGAAAGAGATTCAACATAACGTCTTTGTCCTTCTGCGTAAATTGTGTCGAAAGCTAATGAAGATTTTCCTGAACCAGAAAGTCCAGTAATAACTACTAACTTATGCTTTGGAAGATCCAAATCGATGTTTTTTAAGTTATTTGTCCTCGCACCTCTAATTCTTAGTATGTTATCCATGATTTCTAATTGTAACATGAAAAAGCTAGATTTTCATGATATGTGAGTGCTCCACTTGTTTACCTGTGACTTCTGCTGGGTTATTATTAGTAAGTGTTGAATCTGTAAAATATGATTTATCATCCGAAATTCAGATATGCCCCTCTACCAGAAGATAATTCCTCACCCGAAGCTATTTTAGAAGCCAAAATTAACGCACTTTCGCTTGTAGTTGTAAAAAAAATCCAAGGCCTTCATCCAAATAAAACAGTAAAAAAAGTAAAGCACGTAGTTGGTGTATCGACTGTTGGTACTTCCTCGCTATTGGTTGGGCACAATTATCTAAATGAAGTTTCGGACGTCGCTCCCGCAATTAAATTATCGCTATTGGCATTATCGGCTATGTTTGCGGCAATTGTTGCACTTGGGTTACAAACATACGAGCGGAACCATAAACAATACCAGAAAGTCCAGTTGGTTTTAGATCGAATGTTGAAAGGAAATATTTCTCAAGACGACAGAACGTATATTACAAGAATGATTAAAGGTTCAGTAAAAGAACACGGTATGACAGAAGCAGAGATGAATTTTGTGTTGGCAGTTCTTTCGGAAGGAACAGAGAGCTAAAAGGTTCAAGGCTCAAGGTTCAAGGTTCAAAGCTCGTAGTTAGAACTTCTTCCATTCACCTGACTCTTTGTCTAAATATTCTGTTTCTACAAACATTGGCATAAAACTTTCAGCTACAGTGCTCATAAACCTGTAGTTGAAACCCTTTAATTTTACTGGAAATCTAATAGTTACTCCTGCGTAATCAGTTTCTTTTTCGAAAATATCAACAAAACTCGCACCTCCATTAAATGTCTTATCATCGACAAAATTTGTTCTAACTGGCATTAACCATAAGCCGTTATTCCCTTTCATCTCTTCGAACTCATGGGAGCGAGGCATACGGTACAAGTATTCCCCAGCGTTTATCTGCGCCGAACCGCTATTGAGTTCTTCAAGTAAAAGTTTTTGTACTGCTGTGAACTCATTGGGAGTGAGGATTTTTCCTTGATACAAGACACTCTCAACCTCTACGTAATCGTTTTTTGTTGCATGCAGTAGGCTACCAACTAGATGAGGTTTTAGGTCTTCAATAAACCATTCTTCTATGCCATCGTTTTTTAAAATAGCTAATAGTACTTTATACAACTGTTCATTTGTAAGTAAGTCTAATTTTCCTTGTGATGTAGCCACATCTATTAATTGCTGCATAACTTCTCCGGCTTTCTGAACAACCGAGTTTGCTTTTTTAAGTCTATCAACAAATTCTTGAGGAGATTTTGCAACAGCATAACGTTTTCTTTCAGTGACGTTCCTAAGCTTAAGTTGAAGTGATTGGGGGTCATCTGAAGGTGATATTGACATATTATTTATGCCGTTCAAAGCAACAGAGGAAATCTTTGCATTTAGTGGCAGTGTTGCCCAAACTCCTATGTATTGTTGTGGAATGTTTAGATACAGATACTCTGGCACTTCAAAAGTGGGTTCAGTGCTTAATTTTTCTAAAGGAACATCATTCGACATACACTAACAAACTCTTCAAATAATCGACCTCATTGTGGTTAATATTGATTGGATGATCTGGAGCCAAGTGATGCTTAACTAAGATCTTTACGTTCCTTCTAGCGTCGCTAGCAGCCTTTTTGATAACACTTTCAAACTCTTCCATACTCAAATGATAAGAACACGAGCAAGTAAGTAACAAAGAGCCAGCTGGAATTTTAGAAAAAACTAATCGATTGATTTGCCCATAGCCTCTTTTAGCTTGAGGTAGATCTTCTTTTTTCTTTGCGAATGCAGGAGGATCTAAGATTATAAAGTCGTATTTTAAAGGGTCATCGTTTAAAAACTTGAAAGCGTCTACTGCAATTGCGTCGTTTGGTGTTTTTATCTTATTGATTTCAAAGTTTTCTGTACAGTTTAAGATCGCGTCTTTATCCAAGTCTACAGAAGTAACCTTTTTTGCTCCGCCTTGAGCAGCGTACAAAGAGAATCCACCAGTGTAGCTGAAAACATTCAACAGAGTTTTTCCGTTAGCGTATTCTCCAACTAGCTTCCTCATTTCTCTCATATCTAAGAACAGTCCTGTTTTTTGTGATTTTACGAAATTTACTTTGAACTTAATTCCGTTTTCTACAATTATAGTTGATTCAGATTTTTCACCCCAGATATGTCCAGAGAAGCTTTCCAAACCGTCTTTAGTTCTGGCAGGCATGTTTGATTTCTCGTAAATTGTTTTAATTCCCCAATCCTTTGTTAGATCTAATAATGCGTTCAAAATATGTTCTTTGAGTTTCTCGATTCCTATAGTTGCAACTTGAATAACTAAAACGTCGTTATATCTGTCTACAACAAGTCCTGGAATGTAATCTCCTTCACCGTTAATTACTCTGAATGCATTTGTATTTTTGTCAAAAAACTTATTTCTAAGTACGATTGCATTGAACAAATTGTCCTCAATTGTTTTAAGTGGATTTTCATTAGTGAAGTTCAGCATTCGAATTTGAATGGTAGTGTTGTTGTTGAAATAACCGTGACCTAATGGTTCTCTGTTAGCCGAGAGAACCTGTACGATTTCTCCATCTTCTACTCGTTCCTTTGGTGAGTTTACGGCGCCAGAAAATATCCAGTGATGTTTGAATTTAACTGGAATCTCTTTTCCTAGTTTTAAGTAAACCTGCTTCATACTATTTGCTCAACAACTTTGAAGAAAGTTTCCTGTAATAAGTCTCTTTCTTTAATTTTGAATTTAGATAATACATAGTCTGATCCGCTTACGGTAGTTTTTGTAACCTCGTCCCTTGAATCAACGCCAATTCGTAATCTCCAGAATTCCTTGATTTTTGATCTGTTTTCTAAAGATAACAATCCATTATGAACTTTTGGTCCTCTTGCAAACTGTAGCTTAAATTCACCCAAAGGTAAATCTAGATCGTCAAAAGCAACAAGAACTTTCTCTGGTGCTACTTTAAAGTAGTTCAAAGCCAAAACAAATGCTTCTCCAGAATAGTTCATCATAGTTGTTGGTTTTAGTAATCTCAGCCTCTGACCATTCAGGTTTACATCAGCCATAAAGGATTTCAGTTTGTCTTCTTTTACAAATCTAGTTCCATTAGCAATATAGTCTAGGAATTCGAATCCAGTATTATGACGCGTGTTTAAATACTCGTTTCCTGAATTACCGAGTCCAATAATGATTTCTATATTTTTTAAGTTAAATTGTTCGTCCATCTTGAATAGTGTAACCTTGAAGCCCAAGTCTTTTGGCTAGTTCTATGATATCACTTAAATCCATTTTCAGGGATAGAGAAATGTGGCTTTCGTTATATGATGGATCTATCGAAATTGTAGTTCCTTTGAAAATATCAATCGAGGAGTACTTGGAAGCATATTCATCTTGATTTAGAACCTCTGCTTGTCTTTCGGTATCTGTATAGTTTTGGATAATATTGCTTTCGAAGTAGCGATTAGGCCAGACGTAAACACGGACATCGACTATTAAGGATATCTGTTCTGGTTCAATTCCATTTTCCTTTAAATACCCAATTGTGTTTTCTATAAGCTCAAGTTTAGAGATTGGCCCAGGTAATATAAAAAGCTCGTTTGTGTAACCCGCCACATCAATATAAAAATGATCAAAATCCTTAAGTTTTGAAAAATTCCATTCCAGTTGAAGCTCAGGTTCGCTTGAACCATAAATTTTATAATCGAAGTACTTACTATATTTAAGTGGGAGAATTATCGATCTGTTTTCGTAATCAGTTAAATCCGTTTTTGTATTAATAAAACTTTTATCAAAAATGCGTTCAATTCCTACCTCTTCTGAAGTCTCAAGCGACGTAGAAGAAGAAACAAACCGTGATTCAAAATCAGAAAATGCTATTTCAGTAAGGTTATCGTTCCTCGTATATACAAATTTCTTAAAATTGTTCTGTTCAGTTTCGAAGTTGGAAAGAGTGTTATTTGGAGAATAGGTAATTTCTTCTGTATAAGTAACCTTATACGAAACTCTGTTGAGAAAAAAGAATACGTTTATTCCTACAAGAATAATTAAAACGATTGCTAAGGCAATTCTAGCTAACTTTTTCCACTGCATCTAAGACTATGTTAACAAGTTTATCTGCGAGTTTATTTTCTTCTCTTCTAACGTGATTAAAAGAAACAGATTTGAAACTTTTTTTAAGTTCCACAATTTGATCGTAGTGCTTTTTAATATTTTCATCTTTAACTTTATATTCTCCGTTCAATTGTTTTACCACTAACTCACTATCTAAGTAAGCACTAACTTCATTAATACCTGCTTTTACAAGGTACTTTAAAGCCATGATTAAGCCTGCGTATTCGGCAAAATTATTTGTAACTTGGTTCAAGTAAGCTGAATCAAAGTAAACTACTTTCTCATCTTCTAAAACTACGAATGCACAAGCAGCGTTTCCTGGATTCCCTCTAGAACCCCCATCAGTGAATATCTTTATCATAATATTGAGATTAAATTAGTGTGAATAAATTATACCATTAGTAAGAAAGGCAAAAAGCTGAAAGCTAAAAGACAAAAACACAATTTAATTATATCTCTTTTTTAGCCTTTAAACCTTTTTACCTTCTAGCCTTTATAAAGTTACTTGTCTAACAAACCAACCTACATTGTTAATCCATTGTTGATGGTTGTCTCCAGGCCCTCCGTACTTGTTAATTATACATTGCAGATCTGATTGGCATGGTGTGATAAATCTTTGAGAAATAACACAAACTAGCTTATGTAATGATTCTTCCCAAGAACCGTATTGCATACCATCTAGGTAACCAAAGGGATTGTAAGTTTTGTAAGGAATCCTACCTAAACCCGATTCGTTACCTGCAATGCCAATAATCACTCTGTAATCTCCCCCACATTCGTGAGATCTTCGAACAATTAATTCTTCATACCCCTGTAAAACAGCACCGTAAGATTGGAAGAAAGTTTTTACTTTAGCAATTTGTTGTTGTAAGACAGCTTCGGTTTTCTTGTTTTCAATATCTATTGCAGTTTGAGCTTTAATATCCTCAATTAACTCTAGTGTTACTGGGTGCAGTTCTTCTAGCTGCTTAACGTCTCCAGCAGAATAAGCTTGCAGGTGTAATGGCAAAAGACTCATCAATATGAAAAAAACAATTCCAAAAGGAATTATTAAAGAGGTGTTTTTAGTGAACTTTTTCATTCTAACTATATAATATCATGAATGTTCGGAATCGGTTCAAGCAAAGGGCTATACTTACCATCTACGCTTAGAAAGCTCGATAATTTTTTCTCTATTATCATCTGGCGCAGTTACACAAAAGATGTTTTTTCCACATTTTAAACAGTTAAAGACTACCTGTTCTTTCCCACTCGACGTTCGTAAACCAATTGGTTCTAAGATTCCTTTACAGTCATTTGCTCTGTCACCAGGTTCAACGTCTACATGCAAACCTATAAGACAAAAATTGCAGTGGTCCCTTGAACTGTTTGGGTGCACTAGAACTTTTTTTCCGCAATTGATACAAATAAAGCTTTCGTTATTTTTAGAGAACATAAACTAATAACATTATAAATGAAGAAATTAATGAAACTATCAAACCAAATGAAATTAACTTAAAAAATTCTGTGCTACCGCTTGTTCGTGCATAGAACATTTTCGCAATGTAGTTTACCGAGTTTGCTAATACTGCAATCAATATTCCGACTTGTGGGGTGATTATTCCATCTAGTACAAGAGTAGCTGTTGCAATAAGTGGCGCGTCAATTCCTGTTACTGCAGAAAGTGCGGTACCCGCAACAAGAAGTCCATTTCCAAGATTCGCATTTATAACCAATTGAACAAAGATCTTTAATACTATAATGATCCCAACAAACTTTAATGCTGGCCAGAGTGTGAATGAACTTTCAGCTTCAGAAACGCTACTTTTGCCATCCTGGGAAAGCAGAAAGTATAGACCAAGAATCAAGCTACTTATAAACAAAACCAAAAAAACCGGCAAAGCCAAAGTACTAAATGCTGGGTTAGAAACAGTTATTAGTGCAACTACAGTAATAAAACTTGTCGCATTCGAAATCAAAGATGCACCAGCCAGTCTTTGTGATGAGCCTTTATTTGTTTTAGATTGGGAAGCAAAAGCTATTATCGAAGAAGTCGAAGAGACTAATCCAGAAAAAAACGATGAAATCACAAGCCCATTTTTTTCTCCAAAAACTTTAGAAATTAAATAACTTCCGATAGAAATGCTTGAAATAATTACGACAATCAACCAAATTTGAAAAGGGTTAATGAGCAACAAGTTAGATTGTTCACTCACTAAGTAATCATTCGCGAATAAGGACAAAATGTCATTTACGTAAATATCTTTGTTTGGAAGCAAGGGCAAAATTACTAAGCTTACAAGGCCGAATTTAATCAAATCAATAACTTCATAGTGCTGAATTTTAGAAATAATTTTCCCAATTCCTCGTTTATTAGACAGAAAGAATGAAAGCAAAACTAATACAAACAAAACTACCTCAACATTAGTAATTGCGCTTGTTATTAAGAAACCTGAAATAAACGTGATCAGAATTGCGATCTCTGTAGTTAATCCAAAGGCTTTTTTAAGTTGAATATTTAGGTAATATGCAATCAATAAGAACAAAATGATAGACAAGAAAAGCACAACTGCAATCGTTTTTTCATTCGCAAAGTAGAAGAGTCCCGCAATTCCACCCAGCAGCGAAATTAGAGTATAAGTTCTTACTCCACCAATACGGCTTCTTTCATCAACCTTTTCAGCAGCTCCCTTTTTTTCAATTTCTCTAGTTTCAGTTTCTAGTCCAATAATTGCTCCAAGAACTGTGGACAGTAAAATCTTAAAAAGAATGGTTGTCTCAAACATAACATTGAAAAGTTAAAAGGCTAAAAGCAAAAAGCTAAAAAGTTGAACTATGAAAACGACTTTTTCCAATGTATTTTCCTATAGTTGTTATAATACATAATATTAAATTGCGGTACTTTATGCAAAAAATAGTAGTGATCTGTGGACCAACCTCATCCGGAAAAACGAAATTGGGAACAGAGCTTGCCAGATTGTTCAATGGTGAAATCATTTCTGCTGATTCACGACAGATATACAAAGATTTAGACATAGGTACAAATAAGGGAGACTTGGTACTCAAGGACGGTCAATATTATGATCAAGAAGTTCCGGTTCATTTGGTTAACATTGTGAATCCAGATCAACGATACTCGGTATACGATTTCAAAAAAAACTGTGAAAAAAAGATCGAAGATATAAATTCGAAGATCGAAAGTAAAGATCAAAACCTAGAACAAAATAACCCACAGCTCATAGCTCCAGGCTCAAAGCCCAGCATTTTCATCGTTGGAGGTACTGGTCTCTATATTGATTCGATTTATCGGAACTACAATCTTCAAGATAATGTAGAAAATACCTACCAAGATTTTGATATCGAAGCGCTTCGAAAACTTTATCTAGAAAAATATCCTGAGGAATTTGAACAATTGAATTCTAGTGACCAAAGCAATCCTAGAAGACTTTCGATGCACTTATCCAAATTAGATGCGGGAATAGACCTCAAAACTAATTTAAATGATAAATATCAGTTCCTATTTCTTTATCCAGCATATGAACGGGAAGGACTTAGGATTCGAATTCACCAAAGGGTCAAAGAAATGTTTGATGAAGGTCTTGTTGAGGAAACAAAAAGAGCTAAAGAAAAATTTGGTGAAAATTGTATAGCATTACAAGGCATTGGTTACAGTGAAGTATTAGACTTATTGAATGGAAAGATTACGGAAGAAGAATGCATAGAGTTTGTTAAAAACTCGCATTGGCAGTACGCTAAAAGACAGATTACGTGGTTCGAAGGTGAGGGTAGAGCATATCCTCTGAATGTTGTAAGAGGTTTTGAAGATGCTGTGGCAAGAGTGTCGTCATTCCTGCGAATGCAGGAATATCGTGATCCTATACTGTGAGTAAAAAGAATCTAATTTGTTCTAAATAATAATGAGTTCACTTAAGCAAACCAGTTTACTTTTTACCACCTTTATGGTTCGAGAGCCTCACCATGACAAGGTGGTAAATAATAAAAAATAATCCAGGTTTATAGGTGGTAAAATAAACAGTAAACATTTAAATAACCCTTATGGAAATATTGATAATCGCAGTAATCATCTTATTAGTAGTACTAATCGCCTTAGTCTTTTTTTTGATAAACAAAAGCAAAGCTGGTGGAACAAACACCGATTCTATGCAAATGTTACAAAGTCAGATCAACGCATTTTCACAGATGCAGGCAGATCGATTGGACAGAATTAACAAAGAAATGAATGACAGGTTAAAAGAGCAGAACCTAACATTAAACGATCAGATGAATAAAACTCAGACTAACTTGATGCAGCAGTTTCAGATGACTCAAAAAACTTCCAAAGAAGCTAGCGATACCGCTTCAAAGATAATTCAACAAGTTACTGAAAAGCTTACAAAACTAGACGAGACAAATAAGCAGGTTGTGGGATTCGCAGAGCAGCTACAAAGTTTGGAAAACATTCTTACAAATCCAAAACAAAGAGGAATTCTTGGGGAGTACTTTTTAGAAACTTTGCTAAAAAATGTAATGCCACCTTCATCTTTCGAAATGCAGTACAAGTTTAAAAATGGAGAAATCGTAGACGCAGTTGTGTTTGTAAAAGATAAGATTATTCCTATCGACTCAAAATTCTCTTTAGAAAACTACAACAGAATTATTGCTGAGGACAATGTGATGGAGAAGGAAAAACTTGAGAAAATATTCAAACAGGACTTGAAGAATAGAATTGACGAGACTTCCAAGTACATACGACCAGAGGAGGGGACAATGCAATTCGCATTTATGTTTATTCCAAGTGAAGGAATTTATTATGATCTTCTAATTAACCAAGTCGGTGCTGTAAAAACCAATACCCACGATTTAATTGAGTATGCATTTAAGCAAAAAGGAGTAATAATCGTTTCACCAACATCCTTCTTGGCTTACCTACAAACAGTTCTTCAAGGTTTGAATATGTTGAAAATAGAAGAGCAGGCGTCCGAAATTAAAGAAAATGTAATGAAACTTCAAAAACATTTGGCAGGATTCGAACAAAATATGGAAAAGTTAGGACGAAGTCTAGGAACTTCAGTAGGTGCGTTCAACGATGCAAGGAATGAATATAAAAAGATTGATAAAGATGTTTATAAAATTTCCGGAGAAGTAATCTCGATTACATCTAGTGAGGTAGAAAAGCCTTCGGAGATAGGATTTATAGAGTAAGACATAACAATGAAAAAAATCTTTTTAGTATTACAAATACTTCTTGTCCCCGTGCTAGTAGCTTCTGCAGTTTTTCTTGTGAGCAATAGGGAAGTTAAAGAAACTGTCGAAACTAAATATATCGAATTTGAAATTAGT
>CAZYSE010000038.1:0-10543 GCA_964650085.1 uncultured Candidatus Saccharibacteria bacterium
CCAATATCCAATATCCAATATCCAATATCCAATATCCAATATCCAATATCCAATATCCAATTATACTCGGCTTGTGGGTGGGTTCAAAGGCGTTTAGTTATTTAGTTCAGGAGTTGAGCTAAGAATGCGAAATCGGCATTCAATATTCACAAATGGAAAACTGAACACCGATTAATCGATACCTATTAAACGAAACTGATCAAAGTTATGATCATTGGCTCTCTTTGCGTTTCTTGGAACACTAAATCAGAAACATCTGCAGTTATTACTTCTCTAACATCTGCTACTTCCTTGTAGCTTGCTTTCATCGCATTATAGATTTCTTTAGTTTTGTCTACTATTTGTTTTATCAATTCTTGCGAATTTTTTACATAAACAAAACCTCGTGATATTACAAATGGATCTCTAACTAACTCTTTGTCTTTATTTACAATTATGTCGATTACCACAACTCCATAACTAGCCAGTTGTTCTCTTTCTTTTAGGACAACGGTTCCTACATCTCCAACTCCTGATCCAGAAACTAATAAAGGTTCGCAAGGGAACTGTTTAACTATTGTAAAACCTTGTGCTACGTTTCCCTCTATTACTGAACCTTTTTTAGAGATGATTACGTTATTCTCTGCAACTCCAGTAGATCTTGCGGTATCTCCATGAGCTCGTAGGAAGTATTGATATCCGTGAACTGGCATAAAGAACTTTGGTCGAACTAAGTTCAACATGATCTTTTGATCTTCTTGATAACCATGTCCTGAAGTGTATAAGTCTAAGTCTTCTGTTTGTCGAACAGTCGCACCTTTAGACATAATCTGATCAACCATGTTTTGAACAGTTCTGTCGTTTCCTGCAATTGTTTTTGCCGAAAGAATAACAGTATCTCCTTTCTTTATAACAACACCTTTATAATCGCTATACGCCATTTTTGATAGTGCCGCTTCCTCTTCTCCCTGTGCTCCTGTTGTTAGAATTAATAGTTTATTTGGCGGAATGTTGTTTACACTCGCAATGTTCACAATTAAGTCTTTAGGCATTTTAATGTATTCAATTTTTTCAGCAATTTCTAAAGTCTTTCTCATAGAAAATCCAGCAACCGCTACTTTCCTATTATGTTTTTCTGCAATCATTATTAACTGGTAAAGTCTTCCAACTAAACCTGCAAAACTTGCAACAATTACTCTACCCTTGGCTCTTTCGATAACATCTTCTAATCCTTTAGCAACTTCGCTTTCAGATACTGGATGGCCCTTTCTTAGTGAGTTAGTTGAGTCAGAAAGTAGAATGTCTACTCCTTCGTCTCCAATTCGAGCTATTTTGCCGTAATCAGCAACCGGTTCATTAATTGGAGAGTTATCAAATTTAAAGTCTCCAGTATGAACTGCTTTAGCAGTAGGTGTCTTAATGTAAATACCAACAGCTTGTGGAATACTGTGGTTAACTCTAAAGAACTCAACCTCGAAATTTGTAAATTTCAGTTTTGAATTTTCGTCGATCACATGTAATTTACTTTCCATTCTGGCAAGTAAACCTGCTTCTTCTAGCTTTAATTTGATAAGTTCAAGAGTAAATCTTGTTCCGTAAAGATCTGGGAATCCCATGTCTTCTAAATGATAGTGGATTGCTCCAATATGGTCTAAGTGACCATGAGTAATCAAAATCGCTTTGATGTTTTCTTTTTTCTTTTTTAGGTAAGAAATGTCTGGAATGATGTAATCTATTCCGTAGTAATCGAATTCAGAGAAGCCTAAGCCCACGTCAACTACTAAAATCTCATCTTTGTATTCATATACAGTGCAGTTTATTCCAACCTCTTCTACACCACCTAGAGGTATTATTCTCAAATTCTCGTTCATGGAATTCGTATCTTAAAAATTATTATGAGCTGAGATTTCATTTTATAGTGATGAAAATCAGCCTTTTGTTAAATAGCTCGTATAGGGATTATTACTTAGCTTGCTCTATTATACCATGAAAGTTGGCCATTATTTGAGGAATCTCGTCAATCTTCCCTGTAGTTAATCCATCTGGGATATTTAACAACACACCATTAACCCTTACCCTCATTCTTGAGATTTGAGATTTGGATTTTGCTCCCATTTGTTCTTTGCTTCTTATTTATATAGAATGTATCTATGGGTAAAAAGGCAAAGATTATTAAAATCGGAATTATTGGAGTTTTGTTCATTGTAAACATTATTCTTCTAGGAATGTTTAATTCCTCTACAACTACTTATCTTTCACTTAAAGTAGTTTTTGCAGATTCTGAACAAGCAGTTGAGAGTGTCGAAGTTGTATCTAAAAATGTTGTGGTTGGGAGAACCGATGAAAACGGGAATGTAGTCCTGCCTACGGATCAGCTGGACGATGAAATAGCTTTTGTCTCGAGCAATACCTATTCAAGTAGCCTAAAAGTTTCAGATATAAATCAGTCGGAATCCATTAAGCTACTCAAAAAGGGATTCAACTATATTTACGGGAAAATTAGTTCTACAGGCAACGTCTCAGACGTTGTAGCAACACTTGATAACCAAGACTTTAAGGTTGATACCGATGGGAGCTTTGTATTAACTACTGCAAAGACTGGAGACCTAACAGTCAAATTTCAATCTGACAATTTTCAAGAAGTCCTAGGAGTAGTCAACGTAACATCAGGTATCAACAATTTAAGCGTCCCGATTAATTTAAAGCACTCAGGTTCCTTGTTTTTCAAAAATGAGTCCTATATTGGTAAATTACCGGTCTCAGACATTCGTATCGAAGCAGAATCATTAAATGAAAAGTTTATTAGATACACTACTAACGAAACTAAATTAACAAACTTAATTCCTGGGAAAGAATACTTTATTAGAATAACTGGAAAGGATGTGAATACAAGAGAATACTTGTTTGAAGCTCCAAATGTTTCTACACCTTTTGGAGAAGTGCGACTTGTTGAGAGAGGATATTTTCCTGTTGTGACTAGAGAAGGCAATGTTACAACTTTGGCACTCAAAGATCTAGATGGGAAATTTTATAAAACAGTTAGTGAAGGAAACAACTTGAGAATCTTAAATGCTCACATGAATAACGATTCTGGTAAACTATATTTTCGATCAAACGAACTTGGACGAAGTTCATCTTACCCAGTTTTTGAATATGACATCGCTACCTCAACTAAAACTACTGTAACTCAATCAAACTCTCAGCTCTTTACTAACACAGTGGCTTTAAGTTACTCGGCAGATAGCGTGGTTGTAGGTGCTAGAAACTCAGACGGTACTAAACTAGTTCTCTATAATTTAAAGGGAGATTTTATTAAAGATCTACACTCTACAACAAACACAGAAACTATCGCAAAAATCTTAATTCCAACCAACGGATCCGCCATTTTTGTTCAGATAGATGGAAGAAGTTCTAGCAATAGAATAATAGGAATTAATCCTGACGGTTCAATTAGTGATGTAGCTAGTGGAAACATAGAGCTCTTAGCTGTAGATTCTGAAGGTGAGAACATCGTTTATCTTTTAAACGATTCAAGAGACACGATACACAATTATAAATACTCACAAAGATTAGATGCTGAATTGGATATTCGCGTAATTGGAGAAGATTTCCAATTCGATACAAAAGATAACAACGTACTCTACTTTATGATGAACGACATTCAAATTATAAAATATACTTTTGACAATAACTTTGCTCAAGAATTTATTTTATTTGACAGACTTAATACTTTTGACTCAATAGTACAAGAAGGAAATTTTATGTTCACAATCAAAGATGAAAAAGTAAATGTTTTCAATAAAAATCTTCCTACAAATTTCAAACTTTTGAACAATAACTAGTCAGAAGTACCACACGCATTGAGAATTTCAAGAAATAGTTTTCCACATAAAAATATTATAAGTTATCCACATAAAAATCTTTTTAGTATATAATCAATCTTACTTACGCAAGACCCTGGAAATTTTGTCTTAAGCTTTCAACACACATTATGAGAATTACAGAACCTAAGCAGCTCTGGAAAGTAGCATTGGCTCAGATCGAGATCAAACTTGATGCACCAGCTACATTTAAAATGTTTTTTCAAGACACAAGCCTACTAAGAATTGATGGTAAGAATGCAGTCATTGGAGTCACTAACCCGTATACATCTGAATGGTTGAAATCTAGATACGAGCAACTGATTAAGGATACTGTTTCTTATGTTTACGGAGATCCACTTTCTCCAACTTTCGAAATAATTCAACACGAAGAACAATCACCAGCAACAAAAGAAGATGCAGAAAAATCCCCTCTACTTAATCCAGAAGGAGGAATGCTTGGTGGAATTCTAGATGCTGTTGCAAAGTCAGGATTGAACCCGAAATACACTTTGAATACTTATGTTGTAGGAAACTCTAACCGAATTGCACATGCTGCAAGTTCAGCAGTTACTACTAATCCTGGTCAAGTCTACAATCCTCTATTCATTTACGGAAAAACTGGTGTTGGTAAAACTCATTTAGCACAAGGAATTGGACGTTCGATTTTAGAAAAAAGTTTAAAACGAAAAGTTCAATATGTTTCTTCTGAAACATTTTTAAACGATCTTGTTCGAGGTATAAAAACTGGAAGTACCGATAAAATGAGAGTTAAATATAGGCAAATTGATTGTTTGATAATCGATGACATGCAACTAATCTCGAAATGGGTTTCTACCCAAACAGAATTTTTTAATACTTTTAACGAACTTTATAACGCGGGGAAACAAATAATTTTAATTGCTGATAGAAAGCCAGAAGAAATTCAGAATATTGAAAGTAGATTACGATCAAGAATGCAGGGAGGTATGGTGGCAGAAATTGCTCAACCAGATTACGAAACAAGATTAGCAATTCTACAAAAGAAAAATGATTCTGCTGGTTACAACTTGAGTCTCCACATAATTGAATTTATTGCTAAGACTGTTACAGATAACGTAAGAGAGTTAGAAGGTTCTTTACAAAAAGTTGCTTTGTTTAATTCAATGAAGCCTGATGGAGAATTGTCTTTAGAGGAAGTAGCACACACAATCGGAAAAGACTCTAGATCTAAAAGAGAACAAATTAAAGTTCCTCAGATTATAAAAGCGGTAGCAAAATCATTTAGTGTAACAGTAAAAGATTTAAAGGGGCCAAGAAGAACAAAAGAAGTTGCGTTAGCAAGACAAGTTGCGATGTATATTCTACGAGAAGAATACAGTTATAAATTAGAAGAAATTGCTAAATTCTTAAACCGAGAAGATCACACGACAGTCATGCATGGAATTGAGAAAGTTAAGCAGAAAGCGATGTTGCAAGAAGGATTTAACTCACAAATTTCGAATTTGATTACAGCGATTCAGGAAAGTGCCGCTGCTGGTGATGATGAATAACCAATAACGTCATTCCAGCATTTGCAGGAATGACGATGAGGGTTTTAATTCAGTTCTACTCTAAACCCCAGTGCTTCTGAAATATGTTTCGACTCCACTTGGTCATTCCCTTCCATATCTGCAATTGTTCTCGCAACTTTAAGTACCCGATGATAACTTCTTGTGCTGAGGTTCATTTTATCGACTGCGAGAGAAAGCAATCGCTTTCCTTCTTCTTCTAGTTTTACAAACTCTTCTACTTCTTCAACTCCCATATCCGAATTAGAAAACAAACCGTACTTACTTAGCCTTTCGTACTGAGCCTCCCGAACACTTATGACTCTCTTTCTGATTTGCTCACTATCTTCTGCGTGAGTTTTACTAAACAAAGAACTATTCTCTACCCTACTAACTTTGACTAACAAGTCAATTCTGTCTAGAATCGGCCCTGAGATCTTTTTTTGGTACTTTACTACGTCGTTTGAAGTACAAGTACATTGCTTAGTCGTATCACCTTTGTACCCACACTTACATGGATTCATTGCAGCAATAAGCATGAAGTTCGCTGGAAAAGTGTAAGAGCCACTAGCCCTAGAAACAGTAATGACTTTATCTTCTAGTGGCTGTCGCAACGCTTCGAGTGATTGTGATGAGAACTCTGTGAATTCATCCAGAAATAGAATACCTCTATGTGATAAGGAAATTTCTCCAGGTTTTGGAATAGAACCTCCTCCAACTAAAGCTGCTTGAGATGTTGTGTGATGAGGAGATCTGAAAGGCCTTTGTTTAATTAACGGATTCCGATTAGAGACTAAGCCTGCGATACTGAAAATACTGGTAACCTCAATACTTTCTTCATAATTGAGTTCGGGAAGAATCCCAGCAAAAGCTCTGGAGAGTAATGTTTTACCAGATCCGGGTGGACCAAATAGAAGAATATTGTGGCCACCGCACGCGGCTACTTCCATCGCTCGTTTTGCATATTCATGACCTTTTATAAATTTAAAGTCGTTATTACTTTTTAAAATTGCAAAGTTGTTTTCAGGAAGTTCAGGTTTTGTGTACAGAATTATTTTTTCTGTACCATTAAAGTGATCAATAATTTCTTTAAGATGTTTTACAGCAAAGATCTCCATATCCGGAACAACCGAGGCTTCGTTCGCGTTGTCAGCAGGGAGAAATATTTGTTTGAACCCTTTTTTCTTCGCAAAATTCACAATCGGAAGAATTCCTTTGACTGGTTTTACATCTCCGTTTAGAGAAAGCTCACCAATAAATATCTTACCTTCGGGATCAAATTCTATTTGGTCGGAGGCAAGCAGGAAAGCGATCGCGATTGGTAAATCATATGCTGGGCCTGATTTACTTATTTCTGCAGGGGCGAGATTTACAATAATACGCATAAAGACAAACTCCGCTCCCGAGTTTTTTAATGCTGCCGGAATTCTATCCTTTGCCTCTTGAACAGACTTATCAGCAAGTCCAACAATACTCAAATAATTCTGGCCTTTTCTGTAATCAACTTCTGCAGTGACGATTTTGCAGTCAAACCCATGCAACGCAGCGGTATAAAGTTTTGAAACCATAAACGATAAAAATCTAAAGGCTAAAAGATGAAAACTTGAAAGATTATCAACTAGATCGGATACTTTGTCTTTGGGTTGCAATACAAATTTTGGGAGAAAGCTAGAAGCCCCAAAGGGGCCACTTCGTGGCTAGAAACCAGAAAGGAACGATGCGATTTGGAGATTGGAGATTAGAACTTGGAGATTGGAAATTAGAGATTAGAACTCAATTACTTATTACAATTACCCACTCGCCTTTTAACTCCTTGCCTTTTACTTGTGCCACAACACCTAATATTGGACCAGTAATTACTTTCTCGAACTTTTTGGTTAGGTCGTTAGAAAGGGAAACTTGTGCGTTAGGATATTTCTCAGAAATTATTTCTATAGTTTTTGCGACTCGAAATGGAGATTCATAGATTACCGTAGTAACACCTGCATCAAGCGAAGTTTCGACTTTTTTTATTATCTTACTTTTCTCTCTTGGTAAAAATCCCAAGAAAGTAAACTTATCTACAGTAAATCCTGAGTAAATCAAGGCTGGCTCTATTGCAGTTGGGCCGGGGATTACTTCAATTTCGATTCCCTTTTCTCTAATTTCTTTTAGTAAAAGATAACCTGGGTCCGAAATTAATGGCATTCCCGCGTCTGTAACAAAAGCGATATCCGATTGCTCTAACACTTCGAGGATTTGAGAGGTGATTCTTGTATGATTTTGTTCTCGGTAAGAAATTACTTTTTGTGAGTCTCCAGTAAGATCGGTAAAGAAAGTTGAGAACTTTTCCTTTAGTAATGTACGAAGTTTTATGTAGTTTCTAGTATCTTCACAAACTACGACAGAAGAATGAACGAGCTCGTTAAGAGCTCGAACAGTAATATCTTCTAAATTGCCAATTGGTGTTCCTACAACCTTTAATTTATGCATTAATTAACTCTGTAATCCATGAAATTAATCGATGCATTATCTCTGAGACTACTCAAAAAAGCTCCACCAGAAATGGCTGCAAATAGGAAGAAACAAGCTAATAAGATAACATTGCATAAGAAGAATGCTACCATCGAAGCAAACACCATTTTAAAAAATTGACCCATAAAATGAAATTAATGAATAAAATTATCTTAAAGTATATGAATCAGCAGGAATAGAAAGATTGCTTAGCTGATTAACAATAATTCCACCTGAAACCAAAGAAAACAAAAAGAAACATAACACTGACATTAGAGTGCAAAGAAAAAAGCCTACCATTACAGCGAACATCATTTTGAAAAAGTCTCCCATATTTTAAATCTAAAAATTATTAATAAAGTGATTATAATGTCTCAATCAAAACTTCGCAAAGGTGTCGTTGAGCTTTGAGCTTTGAGCTTTGAGCTTTGAGCTTTGAGCTTTGAGCTTTGAGCCAATTATACTTCGGTTTTCGATCTTCGGATTTCTAATTTCGTTCTCGTTTCTCGTTTTTCTATGTTCTAACTTATGACTTCTAGCTTTGTGCTTAGATGTTCAATCTTCGTTTCCGTTTTTCTATCTTCGAACTTCTAACTTCAAACTTCGTTAATATACACCGATTTCGTCGATATTAGGGAATATCACTCTTAAAACGCTTATAAATTTTTCTGCCAGTTTACCAGAATAAGTTCCATATCCAGATCCTTCTGAGGTTCTGCAGAGCTCATCGTTGTATTTATTCACAACCTCCATGAATTTCTCTCCAACCTCGTTAAATTTCTTTCTGTATTTACCCGGAGAATCTGAAAATTTTGTATGAATATCAGTGAATTCAGCCCACAGTTCTCCGTTTTCTTCAACAAGGAGTTTTAAAGTTTTTTGATATTTTGTCATAAACCAAGCCTATGCTTTATACTGACATTGTAATATATAATAAATTATATCACTAAAAATCGCCCTTAGGCTTATCGTCGAACGGGTCAGCATTATAGCGCATTCTGTGGTATAATTCTTATATATTACTTTCATTTTGTTGACAAGTCACGGTGACATTGCTAGCAAAGCAATAGAAAATACAGGTAGCCTAACTGACTCTCCCCCGAGGGTTGATTTGCAGCGGACTGTCGAGACCATTGAACAGAAAAGAGCTCGATTCAACATGGTACTTGAAGACTTGCGTGCAAATCTTGAGAACGAACCTGAGTCAGTCTGGCCACCCTATGGTGCCTGGTCAATGCTTGAAACATTAATTGACCAAGGTAAATTTGACGATATCGAAGGTAAAGCCGTATTAGATGTTGGTTGCGGTAACGGAGTTATAGGAATAGCACTTAGGGAATTCGGGGCAAAATCTGTTCTACTAGTTGATAACAATCCAGAAGCTGTAGATTTAGCTAACAGAAATATTGCAAAGCTTGAAGTAAGAGACGCTAGAGCAATATATTCAGATATATTTTCAAATGTTGAAGGAAAATTCGACATTATCATTGGCAACCTTCCCTTCAACCCTACAGTTGAAGGAGTACATATTGCAAGCAAGGCGGAGCGATCAAACCAGAATGGTCCAAAAGGAGTTGGCGTAGTTTGGGCAGTCGTGAAAGATTTAGAAAAATATTTAGTACCTGAGACTGGACGAATGCTAGTCTCCTGCTCTTCTCGACAAGGAAGAATAATACTATCTGGAATTTTCAATAAATTTGTACGTCCTGGCAACTGGCGTGAGCTACATAGCAACGAGCAACAACTTACATACCAGCCATCAGCAAAACAAGCCCTAATTGCTGATTACATAGCACCATTCCTAGACTACTATAACTCTGAAACTTTAAGAGACGATACAATTAGATATTTCTATGAAGATGAAGAAGGAAACTGGGGATTACATATTCATCAAGAAATTGGAAATGATGAAGGTGGGTATATAGACACGACCTATGTTATTCCAAACTACCATAAATACCCTTTTCTAAAAAATGGTTTTCTTGCGTACAAGGTAACATCAGAGTTAACAACTGCTGGAAGATCAACAAAAGCTGAGGGAATAACTGGTAGAGAAGAAAGACCTTTGGATCTAAGAAAAATCGAAGCTCTGTTAGAGATCACTGCGGAAGCGGATCGTAAATTTACTGGAATTCCACACCATCTTTATTACATCGTAGAAGGTGTAGTAAGTCACGAGCAATAATTATTTGCTCGCAGCCCACATAAAGTTGTACATCATTCTAAACGCCTTAGCTACTTCTGCGTTCTCGATTACGATAGCAGTATATGGTTCGCTAGAAAGCATTATAGATACTTCAGAGTCACAGATGATAATTGTTGGTTTAAATTTGAAAGAATCTGGCAATATTCGCGTTTCTCTAAACAATTTCTTGTCTTCACCTTGGTATTCCCTTGCTGTCTCTGAATCGGTTGTAAGCTCCTTTAAGAATAGCTTCTTCTTTAGTCTTGCTGGAATGTAGTATTCCTTTCCATAAGCCTCTGTATATACTTTTCTCCATTCTTCCTTATTTGAAAGAAATAACACTTCTTTTGTTGACTGGGAGATTGACCTTTGACACACTTCTTTAAACCCTCTTTCGCCTTCGTAGTATTTAACATCTACTTTAGCGTTATCTCTTGCTTGTGGCACCATTTCATAAATTGTGTTTACTAGCTCTGGCATAACCTTTTCTAGTTTCT
>CAZYSE010000039.1:0-10223 GCA_964650085.1 uncultured Candidatus Saccharibacteria bacterium
TTGTTATTAAACCTTACTATCTATAATAAATCTTAAAAATCTCGTTCTCTTTTCTCTGTTGTTCACAAGTTCAGTCATTGTTATCGCTTCACCTGTCGATTCAAAGTATGTTTTTGCGTAACCACCAATCAACAAACCTGGTGCTTCTGCCATACCTTTTCCTATACTTTTCGAGTACTCTTCAATACAATCTAAAAGATCTTGCAATGTTATTTTAGATTTTGCCTTCAACTTATCTTCTTCGTAAGGTCCGATAATTAATCTGTCCGACATTTCATCAATCAATTGTGTGTAATCGCTGATTTCCGCCAAAGAATTATCAGTAAATTTAACAAAGCCATTTCCTTCTTGTCGTAAACCGTAGCTGACTATATCTGTTACTTTCATTACTCCTGTTGTTGCTAAACAATCAGCTAGCAAAGCTAACATAGTGTATCCAGTTGATTTTAAAACAAAATTTCGAAAGGCTTCGATGCCATCTTCCTTCTGCTGATATAGTAAATGCATAGTAGTATATTGTGTAAGCATTTCTACCACCGGCTTGTTAGCTTGATTATCTATCGCCAAATGTAGCGATTCATGCACAATGAGCTGAGTAAGCTCCTCGGCTCTCTTTAAGTCGTATTGTGGATCAGAATATTCAGGAACTTTGCAAACTGGAATTCGTTGCTGGCCATCTTCTACATGCACAAACCCTTCTGCTTCTTCAGGTTCGCCTGTATCAGCATTATAAAACTTTCGTGCTAAGATTATGTCGTTCAGACTCATGATGAAAGGATAAGTCATCCTTAGTTTGTCTAAACTTCGAGTGGTTAGCTCTAGGATATTCTTCGCTTTCAGTTTCAAAGTCTCTTCTTCTAGTAGCATCCACATTAATACGAACGATACTAACCCCAAGTTTTTGGTATTAGCTACTAGTTTAAATAGAAAAAATCCCTTGTCTATTGTGAATCCATTTCCTCTAAGTTTCTCGCGAATGACTATAGCTTGATGTTTCCTTTTTGAATCTTCTGAATTGACAACTATCGCTTCGCACATGCTTTGTACTTGTTCTGATAAAGGAATCTCGCTGTTTACATCTAAACTTTCCATTAACTCAAGTACAATTCCGGAGCAGCTATCGATCATTGTTTGTATTTCGATATTTGTAGTTTGAGCATTTGTAAGCATTTCCTGTTCAGCTTGAGTTGGCTGTGTAAGGCTTTGTAGATGTTCTAGAATGATCAGATTAAAGGTGTCGTGAAGTACAAGTTCGTACGAGTTAACCTTAATTGGAATTAGTTTGGGGTTGCTTTGATATAAGGCAAGCAATTCATCTTTAAGCTCCTGGAATTTTTTAAAAGTAAATTGGGACGAAGGGCTTTCAAAAGTATTTACATTATCGGACATGCTATAAATAGTTAAACTTTAAATATTCTATCCTTCTGCTCTATGCATCTTTCCATCCTGCGACTTTACATATTCGTATGACTGTTCAAGAATTTCTTCGAGGACTTTTAGGTCTAGATCACTAAGCTTCTTAATATACAAACATACCTTGCTTGTTGTGTGCTTTCCTAACTTGGCTAACAACTTCTCATATCGAATCGTTCCGTCCATTAGGTAAATAGTAAGCTTACCTTTTCTTGGGTAAAAGCCAATAATATGACAGTCGCCTTCTCGTTCACTTTCGTATTTGTAATGGTATGTATTAAACCCGATAGTTCCGATATTCCAAAGCTTCGGTTCATGACCGCTTACTCGTTTCATTATCTCAATAAGTTCTAGTGAATCTTTTTTAGATTGTTCATCTAGTGAAGCAATATATTCTTTAACAGAACCGTAGGTTTTAGTAGAATTGATCATAAACAATTCTACCACTTGCTGCAGGAATTCTCATCACTCTCAGATTGAGTAGACTACATCTCTTTAGCAATTACCCTAACTGTAAACTCAGTTAAAGTTTCTACGCTTAAAAGTATCTCAGGGCCGTTACCTTTTTTCACTGTAATCTCTTGATAATCTAGAGCTTCTGGTACTTGTGAAGGTTCTATTACTACCCATTCACTATCATCAGAAAAAGCAAGAAGGTATTCAGAGATAACCTCTAAAACATCACCTTCAACTTCGAATTCCACACTCGATGAGGTAGAAGTAACGATTGTAGTTTCATCAATTGATGGTAAGCCAAACGGGTCTGATATCTCTTGAATGTTGCCAGCTTGAGAATCTGTTGGTGCTTGGCCACTTTGAACTAACTGAACTAAAACTATTACAAAAACGGTTAGAGATATGATAAATGTAATTGTCGCAAGTATTTGTAAGTAAGCATATTTTTTGTTTGTTGCTGTTTCGTCCATACTAGTTTTGTACGTTAATAAATAATTTTAGATGTCCAAAGTTTTTTCCAACAGAACTACGTTCTTGTGTAGAAACAAACAAAGTATGAACACCGTTAGATAGTTTAGTAGTGTCGATCGAAACATTATCTTTATTTAAACTAGAAGTTCTCATCTCTTCTTCGTAAACAAGAGTTCCACCCACTCCCGTGAATGTAGAAGGATCTATTCTCATCGATGCTGTACTTTTGCCTCCAATAGCTTCTCTGTGGCGTATATTTAGTTTGATTGTACCTTTTACAGTTGGAATGCTTTTTTTGTAATCACCATTAAACAAGTTCATATAGTTGTCGATAGAGGAATTTACATACTCAGGACCCGAATACCATCCTCTTCCAATAGGCGCAGTAGAATCTCGATAATTATCATTTCCTCCAACGTTAATCTGCAAATTCAAAGTAGTAAATGCTCTCTCATTTCTTGGAGGAGTTTCAGTTAAATTCGGTCTTATTCTTAATTCACATAATCCATTAATCCTACATGTAGACATATCAATTTTTAACGCAACTTTATATGTACATTGTTTCTCGGAACACGTTAATGGATCCGTATAATTTACACATGTTACTCCTCCCCCTTCACACTCTCTGTTTTGTGTACTCCAGTCAGAGGTAGTAGTGCCATTATTAGTTACACTTCTAACAAAGTATTTTCCAGAATCGTTATCTTGGAATCCAGCATTTATCCAAGATATTTTTCCTGGGTTATTGTACATAACTACGACTGCTACAAAATCTTGAACTCCACCAAAAGCTTGAGTATCGTCAACTGATCTTGCGTTTGGTGCACAGACTCCTAAATGTATGTGACGTGAACCGGAATAAATATTATTGCTATCGAATCCAGATCTTTTGCTATCTTCATGCCACCATTGTTGGGCTTCTACTGGCACACCTGGTGCAATACAGTTAGGATATATTCCATATGGGCTATAAAGCGAAACAATTTCATCGGGTGGTTGGCTATTAATAGAGAATTCTATAATAGCTGAAACTGGTGATATCCCACCTTCTGCAGTTTTACATTTTACGTAGAACGAATAGCTTGTCCCAGCTGTTAAGTCAGATATTTGGTGGTTATGTGATCTGCTACCTGTAACTGAGAAAAGTGTTCCAGTTGCATTAAAATTAAAGTTACTATCTGTTCGACTAAACTTACAACTTGCGTTAATGTTTGTTTTAACAGATATTTGAGTAGCTTTTACTGTGTGTAATAATTTACCTCTAGGCAAAGGACTAGAAATGATAGGTACTGCAACGCTAGGTGGCGAACTTACAATTATCGATCTACTAATGGTATTTGTTCGACCTAATGAATCAGTTATTTGCAATGAAACATTAAATTCTCCTGGATTGGTATAAGTTCGACTAAACGAGGCGTTGTTTGAAGTTTGGTTATCATGTAAAGTCCATAAGTAACTTGTAATCGTTGCGCTAGAATCTGTGAGAGATGCAGATGCGTTGAAACTTACTTCTAAGGGTGCAAATCCTGAAACTGGTACAGCGGTAATGGCTGCAACCAAAGGATCGACAGGATCGATAGGATCAACCGGGTCTGTAGGTACAGAAGTTACACCGCTAAGGATGCTCTCCTTGGTTGGATGAGTATAACCGGTGAACCCGAAAGTTCTTCCAGCTCCAATCGATTGTTCTGTCGGATAATTTAATCCATAAAATTTATTTACAATTTGTGTAGCTTCGTCTCCACGTTTTCCATCAAACCATTCACTTTTTCCTGTATTTTCTTTAACAAACCATAAGTAATCAAAAGTACGCTTTACGGCTCTATCAGAAACTTCAAACGCTGGATAGCCTTGTCTTGCAAGAATTAATGCAGTTGGTACATAACCTTCGAGGCCTACCCAAGGATAAGAAGTATATCCAGGCTCCCATTTATAAGTACCTCCTCTTCTCATATCGTTCATTATTGCTCCATCAATTCTGTAAGATGTACCATTGTAAGATTTAGTTGCACCCCTTGGAGCTACTGCACAAGGATTGTTATTGTCATGAGCCCATCCATATTCTGTTCCTGCTTTAAGGTCAATTACAGTTTCTGGACTTGTTCTGTCACAAGAGTACAATCTAAATCTGTTCCAAACATATTCCAGTTTAGATTTATCATTTGTGTAAGCTGCAATAGACGCATAAACACTTGCTTCTTGAGCCGATGCGTTACTTCCAGATTCGAAAGCAGTCAGTTTCTCTGGAATTCCAGTGTTATTATCCGGTAGTTCTCTTGTGAGGAAACTAGCTAGCCAAGTTTGTACTCTTGAACCTTCACTTGAACTATTTCCATCAGATCTAAGATTAATCATGTCTGCCGCAATTACATATCCGAGCAAATTTCTCCCAACTGCTAACCAGCGGGTGTTTCCTTCTGTTCCTATTGCCGAAACAATACCTGCTCTAGTTTTGTCACAAAATTCTCCTGTTCGAACACACACAATTGCCCCAGCCATTACGAAGTTATCGTGATTGGAGTCTTGATCTGCAATATTAGGTGAGCCCCAATTCCCAGATGCTGTTGAATAGACTGTGTTCCATTGAGTACCTGAAGTTGGTTGAGTTTGTATTATTTCTCTTGATGCCCAAATTCCTGCTGTTACAGTCGGTGTTGGAGTTACAGGAATCGGATCTGGTATAACTGGTGGAGTTGTCCCTCCTGTTGTGCCACCAGTTGTGGTTGTTACCCCTGTAGTTGATGTCCCAGATGTTGTAGGCCCTCCAGTAGTAGTTGTTCCTGTTGTAGTTCCTACAGTTGTGGTAGTGCTTCCTGTCGTTGTGCTAGGTGTTGTGGTAATTGTGAGTTGCAGTTGTGCGCCAGGTGATCCTGTTTCGAGCGACTTAAAAGTTAGTGAGTCTCCACCACTTTGATCTTCGATCGCTAAATTAATAGTTGACCCACCAGCCGATACTTTTGCAAGTTCGAGCTGATATAGCTTTGTAACATTTTCTTCGACTTGTCCTTCAATCGTTCCAATAGTATCACCTAGAGTGGGCATTGAGTTCCAAGTTACAGTTGAAGCTGTCCAAGGAGTATTTATTAGACGAATTTTCTTACTAACTTGTCGATTTATAGTAGCTGTAATCGACAGTTCAGCTTTGGTAACTTTTGACCAATCAACTTGAGAAGTATTAAATTGAAGTAATGAATTAACTTTAGGATCTCCGTCGCTAATTATTTGAATACCAGCTTCGTAGTTTTTTGTTGGGTAAGCTTGTCTTACAAAAGTATCTACTGTTGGTTGAATCGTTACTTGAGTAGCAGAAGCGCCTTGTACACTAGAATACTGTCCAAACATCTGTGTTACGTTACTTTGCGTAAGTAAACCAACTAATGAAAGTAAGAGCAGAAATGAAGAGGTAATTGTAACTAGCTTAATACCTACTATTTTCTGCATATTAATGTGAACGCTAAAAGTATTAATGATAAAGCATTATTGACGTTTATTGATCTTAAGTCAACCTTTTAATACTTTTTTTAAACTAATGAGTAAGCTCGTCTACAACCAAAAAGGCTCGATTGCACTAGATATTAGTGCTTTCGAGCCTTGATTGATTATCTAATCTATTTAATTCTTAATATCTACTCCACCAAAAACCGCGGATGCTTTAATTCGAATTAATGGATCTTCTGCTTTTCCAGACATAGTTGAATTAGTTACTCCTCCCATTACTGAAGTGCTTTCTACCTGAACTCGAACATCTCTTGGAAGAAGTAATTCACCTCCTCCGAAGACTGCATCTAATTCTAAACTAGCATCATCTTTAATTTTTGCTTTTCTTAAATCTAGTTTAAATCCACCAAACACACACTCTACCTTACCACCCTCAAAGTTATCTGACTTAACAACATAATCCATTCCCCAGAAAACTACAGATTCGTGTATCCAATCTTTTTCTACAGTACTGCTGTTGCTGTAGGAATCGTCATGATTACCCCATCTTTTTGGTCTAAATATTATTGAAACTCCAACAATGATAATAATCATTGGCCAGATAATTGCGAAAATACTGTATCCAAAGAAATTTGCAAATAAGAAAGCACATCCGAGAGTTAAGAATATTAACCCGCCGATAATCTGTTTTTTAAATAACATTGGTAATGCTATTAGAATAAAAATAAATGGCCATAAGTTAAATACATTGAACTGCAAGAAATTTAGTCCAAGTTGATCCAACATAAAGCCAATTCCTAAGAGAACTAGGAATAGTCCTACTAGAATTCTTGTAATTACACCACTGTTCATAAAATAAATTTAATATATAAATAACTAGTTAGAAATTTCTACGTTTCCTAAACCTACATCGATATTAATAACCACTGTTTTTTCTGCATCGTCGAAATTCTCAGATTCAAAAGTACCGTCTTCGTTCCAAGCACCTTCAACATCTCTGCCATTTACTTCTAAAGATCCTAATCCAACCTTATAATTAATTCTAAAACCTACTGATGAAGGAAGTTTTAGTGATAAGTTACCAAGACCCACTTTCAAGTCAATTTCTTCTTCTAAAGGCAGAGTATCTTCACCCAAAGTAAGCTCCAAATTACCCGCTCCAACTTCGGCACTTAAACTCTCCAGATAAGATTCCTCAAGTTGCACAACACCATTACCTGCTCCTAATTTTATAATCAAATGTCTATTTAGTTCATCTGTACCTAAGGTAAATTTATGTTCTGCATGGTTATTACCTAATACGAAGGTACTTCTTTGTGGATTTTGAAACTGAACGTTTAAAGCATTCTCAAGAACCTCACTTTTAATTTCTGGTTCTCCTAAACTACTTGAGTATTCTGAATCAACTTGTAGATATTGGACATCCTCATCTTCAGTTAAAATTAAGGAGCCTAGAGACATATCAATTGAAAGGTTTAGTTCGTCGACATTTTCTACATCTGCTTCGTCAACTTCGATAACCTGTGTTTTCTCAACTAGATTTTTATTTTCACTTTCCAGGTTGAAGATATTAAAATTTACATTGAGTTGTTGTGGGAAAATTGCAACAGCCAGAGCACCTAGAAATATTAGAAGTGTTATACAGCCACCGATAAATCTACTTAGTCTAGACCAGCTGAAAATAAAGCTAATTCCGATAGAGATGAATATTAGCGGCCAAAGTTTTAGAAAGTTAATCCATATTCCCCACGGCAAAACTCCGGTCGTATTTAAAAGTAAAACCACTCCAATTGTAATAATTGAAAGAGCATCCAGTATTCTCTTTTCTGGATAGTTGAAGTCCCACCTTCTATTTTCTTTGCGATTGTTCATAATATATTGAATAAAATGTAGGATAATGGTTGGCAAGGATCGTCTTAGTTGGCGGTACTATTGCTAATCATTAAATGATAATACTCTGAATTTAGAAAATCAAGAGTGAGGGACAATTGGCAACGTTTTGACTTATAATGAAAATATGAACTCTACACCTAAAAAAGTACCAGTAAAGAAGTTTGAAGTAATAGAAGGGTATACAATTAAATACCATGCAAATGGCAGTACACGTTGGTCTAAAGGAATTATGATAGATGGAAAACCAGAGGGTTATTGGGAATGGTATAGACCAGACGGAACGATAAAAAGATCTGGTTACTTTCTGAATGGAGACCCAGTTGGTGAGTGGATAACTTATGATTCTAAAGGAGTAGTTTATAAAACTACCAAAAGAACTGGAGAGAACCATTCAAAGATTAATAGAGATAACTGCCCTGTTTAATGAAAAGTGACGAATTTGAAATCACAGGAGTTGTAGAATTGTTTCCTCAAAAAGGTGGCTGGTACTTTGTTCGAGTGCCTGGTGAATATACAAAATTGTTCAAAGAGTTTTCCACCCGTGGGTTGGTTCCGATTATTGCAAGACTTGGAAAAACCGAGTGGAAGACTTCTTTATTACCAATCGGCGATGGAACACAATTTATTGCTTTAAATGCCAAAGTTAGGAAGAGTGAGAATATTACGTTGGGTGATAAAGTTCGGATCTTTTAGACTAAATACTTAACAGAGCAATTACTTCACACCGTACTTACCATCAACCGAATCTCTAAAAATAGCAATCTTAGGCGGTTTGAAGCTAAAAATATAGAACAGAAAGGCGTTAAATAGGATGACTCCCAATATTAGATACTCAGAAACAATTATTTGTGCATAATTTCCCATAATGAAGTAGCTCACAAGTTGCCCAAATAGTATTGCTAAAAAGAAAACTATGAAGTCCAAGATTAATACATTTCGTTTCAGCACAGCTGGGTATATCAATTCCACCACAACAATGAATACGAGCATGCTGTAAACGCCAATAAATTCTGCAGTTAGAAAGTTCGAAGGAACTGTTGAAAGTAGCAAGACTTGAACAAATGCATAGATAAGAAAAGGATAATATCCAATCTTTAAATGTTCCCATAAACTTTCGTTTACAGGGCTAATAATAGTCATCCAAGATTTCTTTCCTCCGTATTTGTAAAGAAAATGGAAAGTAGCTCCCAAAATAAAGATAATAGGTGCTCCTATTAGCTTAATTAATAAAATACTATCCATATATTGAAGTAAACAAAATCATTCTCCTATCATCAACCTCCACTGTCAACTATAACGAAAAATATTCCACTCATTACAAGCTTTAAATTGATTAAAATAGATTTCGTACATGATTTTAATTGACTTGTAATTCTTGAGGTAGTATTGTTTTAAAAAACGGTGTTTGATGCCGATATGTTTGTAATTAAAAGCCTGCACTACACTTTACTTAATCTAGTTTATTATCATGAAAAAAATCAAAGCACTAATTCAAACCCATCCGTACAGAGCAATGTTTGTTCTGTGTACATCGTTGTTGATTATACTAGCCATTCTCCTAACGCTACTAAGTTCTAGAGAAGCTCTAGAACCTCCTGTATCTTATACGATTACACCAATATCTTTTGTAAACGGTGTTGTTTCATCTCCAACAACTGATGTAGATATTGAAGATAACGATTCTCAAACAGTACCTGACGATAATTCTCAAGCCGAGAATGTACCAGAAGAAGAACGAGAGTACATAAATCCTATAACAAATACTTATAGCGGATATCCATCTTACCCAGTAGGTACAGTTGTATGTAATCCCGATGAGAATGTTTTTACCAACGATTATTACTCATTTTGTTATCCATCTACATACACTATAGATGCTGGATCTCAAGGAAACCTTTCTGGTAATAGCTATCTAACTTTAACTAATCCGAGTGACTCATCAGCAATGCCTGTGATCTTTGAAAGAGTTGATGGGAATTTGGCACTTAGTAAACAGAACTTTGTCGGTGGGTTTACAAAAGAAGAAGGTTATCACGATTTTGATCTAACCGGAAATGTAATGCGAGAGCTAGATGCGAGCAATGCTACAGAAATCAGTTTTGCATCTATTGGAAACTATAAAGGTACACTACTTTCGTTTACATACACATTAAAAAGCTCGATAGCAAATACTTTTTTCTCAAGTTTTAGTACAATTCCTGATGAAGATCGAACAACTTTATTCTTTATAAATGGAGACAGCAACTATATTATGCTCTATCAACCAGATACTGTAAGTAACCGTCTACTGGATAGTTTAGTCTTTAATAGATAACTATTTAAGCGCTTAGTAGGTCTTTGGGTTGGGAAGTTTGTACTTTTGCTTGAAAATACGGTCTTTCCAGATATGTATACATAAACAATGAAAAGAAGTAGCAGGCACCAAACGCGACAAGGTAATTTATAGGAAGTATATTTATCCCCTTTTCATTAAGTTCCCTTAGAGCTAGCGGCATGATGAGAGGATGAATTAAGTAGAAAGAGTAGCTTACTTTTCCAACATTTTTAAATAA